>NZ_JBHVGB010000130.1:0-17502 GCF_042801335.1 Nocardioides sp. NPDC057577
GCCCGATGCGGTCAGATGAGGTGCAGGCTCCGCGCCACGGCCAGTGCCTCGCTGCGCCGTGAGGCACCGAGCTTGGCGTACAGGCTGCTGACGTGGGTCTTCACCGTGTTCTCGGAGACGAAGAGCGCGGCGCTGATGTCGGCGTACGTCGATCCGCGGGCGAGCTCACGAAGGACGTCCCGTTCCCGGGCGCTCAGGCCGGGGAGCGGCCCGGCCGACTCGTCGACCGCCTCGGCCGGTCGGGGCGTGCCCTGGTCGAAGTAGGTCGTCAGGCTGGGCATGTCAGCGATGCCGGCCGAGATCCGGCCGACCCAGCGATGCGGCCGGAGCGCTGGGAACCGTCCCAGCATGGTCTGCACCGGCGTCCCCTGTCGGGTCCAGCCGAGGAACGGGATCGCGTTCTGGCGTACCTCGGTCTCGATCGCCACCTGTTGGAGATGTTCGGCCGCCGCGTCCACCTCTCCCAGCTCGTAGAGCATCTCCGCGCGCCCGACGAGCGCGATGCCCCGGGTCATCGGCTGGGACCAGGTCGCCTGCTGTGCCGCGACGTCGAACTGGTCCGCGGCGAGGCGCCGGTCTCCGTCGAGGTCCGCGCGCAACGCCCTGGCCAGGGCGGCCTCGCCGGTCATCCCGCGCTCGGTGAGCTCGTCCTCCACGGACTTCAGCGAACGTCGGTCGGTCGCCAGCGCGGCCAGCTCGGCCAGGTTGATCAGCAGAGTGACCTGCAGGTGGTCCGGCAGCCGGAAGGCTCCGGGCAGGTCCAACGGCTCGCCGAGGATCTGGCGGGCGCGCACGACCGAGTGGCCCGAGAGGGTGACGTGCGCCTCCCGGAGCCTCATCCAGAACCGGGTGCACAGGTCTGCGGGATGGAGCTTGGCGTCCGCGATGGGCGCCAGGTCGAGCCAGGGGAGCCGTGAGCTGCGCGCCAGGGCTGCGGCCAGCGCCGTCCGGGTGCGGGTGAAATCGCTACGGCTGCCGTGCGGGCGACCTCGGTCGGCCTGCTCCAGCAGGGTGGCGGCCTCTTCGGCGATCTCCCCGCAGGCCGCTTCGCGACCGAGCATGTATTCGGTCATCGCCAGCTGGCTGGAGGCATCGGCCCCGACCGCCGGCATGTCCCAGGTGCGGGCGAGCCCGATCGCCGAGGCCAGGCTTTGCTCCGCCTCCAGCAGCTGACCGAGCCAGCTCTGGGTGATGCCGAGCTCGGTGAGCAGCTGCGGCAGGATGTCGGCCTCGCCTCCGGCGCCGTGTGTGCCCCGGACCACCTCGGCCGCCCGGTCCGCGGCGGCTCGTAGGGGCTCGAGGCCGAGCCGTGCCCGCATCAACCCGATGCAGGCGAGCTCCTCCTCCGACATCGCCGCCGACTCCGCCAGACACCTGTCGAGCCAGTGCTCGGCCTCGGGTACGTCGCCTTCGAGCCAGGCCTCCACCGCGAGTGCGAACCAGGCCCTCGGGGTCGTCTCGACGTGCTCGGCGAGGTTGCGCGCGAAGGGGCGGAGGCGGTCCCCGTCGCCGCGCATCGCCGTCCTGACTCCGTCGTCGGCGAGCACGACCGCCATCTCCTCGTGGGCACCGACGGCCTCGAGCCGGTGCAGCGCGCCCCGCGTCTCGCCGCGCGTGCGGTCGATCCGGACAGCACGCACCACCGTCGATCGCGCCCGGGCGACGTCGACCCCGCCGGCGACCAGCCGGCGGCGTACGACCTCGGCGAGCAGCGGATGGATCCGGTAGGCCTCCTCGCCTCCGGCGTCGGGGACGAGCGGGACCGCGCGGGTCACGAGCAGCCCGGTGCTCTCCAGATCGGTCAGCGTCTCTCCGGCGCTCGGGTTCTGGGAGAGATGCGCGGCGGTCCTGGCGGTCACGAGCGTCTCGGCGGACGTGCACAGCAGCAGATGCCTCGCGCGTGCGGACAGCGACGCGAACACCTCGCTCGCCACCCGGTCGCCGAGGCCGACGGTGCCGTCCTCGAAAGCGGACTCGCCCGCCCTGCCAGGAGGGCTCGCATGCGCGGACCGGGCCGCGAGGACGACCGCGGCGCACCAGCCGCGGGCCTGCTGGACGATGGCATCGATGACTGGCCTGGAATGGGTGCGGGCGTGCTCGACGATCAGCGCCTCGGCCTCGGCGTCGCTCAGCTGCAGCACGTTGCCTCGCACGACCGAGAAGTTGCCGAGCAGCTCCGGTACGAGCCTGGTGAAGGGCAGGTCCCAGCGGCTGATCATCACCAGCCGCATCGAGTCGGGATCGTCGTTGAGCCGCTCGTTGAGCATCCGGTGCGTGGCGGCGCGAAGCAGGTGGGCGTCGTCGATGACGATGCGAGGGGGCGTGCCCTCGGCGGCCTCGTCGAGCATCGCGGAGAGCTGGTCGGGGGTCATCGTGCCGTCGGCATCCACCCAGCGCTGCGCGCGGGGAGCCCCGTCGTCGGTCTGTTGCCGCAGCCACCCGGCGACCCCCAGGGTCTTGCCGGCGCCGGCGGGCGCGATCAGCAGGGTGATCGCGGCATCTGCGGAGCGGTCGAGGTCGGCCCACAGCGAGTGGCGCGGCACATAGACCCTCGGGAGGCGGGGCCAGGGGGCGCTGGCTGCGGCGTCCCCGTCCCTGGCCGTGGGTATCACCGCCGCCTCGCTGCGCGGCATCGGTGCGGATTCTGCTGTCGTCGGGTCTGTAGCGGGCGCCGGCCTGCTGCGCTGCACAACCCCTCCCCTCAGTCGGAGCTCACATGCCACTGTCGGCGTCGTGCGCTCGTTGGGGGGAGGGTGCTGATGAGCGTCACCGCGCCGTAGATGAGCGGCATACCCGCCCGGTCATCCTGCGATGCTATTCAAAGTAAACGGCAAAAATTTGAGAAGGATCACCTATTTCAGGTGACCGGTAACAGCGGATTCTCGCGAACAGCTCGGTCTAGAGGGCCATCTGGTCCGGTGGCCAGTCGCCCTCGTGCGGGTCGCGGTGGGTGCGCCCGGCCGACGGCCACCCCCGGTCGCCGGCCTCCTCGTCCGTATCCTGCGCCACCCAGACGACGGCATCGTCGTAGGCTTCGCGGGTCGCTTCCCAGATCACCGCGGTGCCCTGGTAGACGGAACCCGCCGAGCCGAGCGTGTCGTCGGTCTGCAGCTGGCGCACCAGCCGCTCGTTGTCGGTGACGATCACCAGCCTGCTGCCGAGGTCGGCGAGCCCGGCGACGTACGTCCCCAGCACCTCGAGCAGCGTGGCGCCGGCATCGTCGGCGCCACGCAGCCGCAGGATCACCACGGACCTGCGTGAGGCCGGCGTCAGGTCCGGCATCTGCGAGCGCAGTGCGGTGGCGGTGGCGAAGAAGATCGGCCCGTACGGCTGGAGCACCACGACCTCGCGTTCGCCGAGACTCGTCGGCGGGTTGGTCTCGATGACCCGGTTGTCCGCGCCCATCACCAGTCGGCGCGTCACCAGCCGCGAGGACTGGCCGATCACGAAGAGCAGCACCGACAGCCCGACGCCGACCAGCACGGCGTACTGCAGCGGCATCAGCAGGGTGAGCACCAGCGTCGTCAGCATCACCGTCAGCGGCACCGGCCCGGTCTTGCCGACCGCGAGCAGCTTGGCCGGCTTGACCGTGCTGACGCCGACCACGATCAGCAGTCCGGCGAGGGCAGGCATGGCGACGAGCTCGACGACGCCGGCGAAGAGAATGATGACGGCGGCCATGACGGCTGCCGCGACGAGGAGCGCGAACCGGTTCCGGGCGCCCGCGCCGACGACCAGCGAGGTGGCCGACATCGACCCGCCCACCGGTACGCCGCGGAAGAGGCCGGAGGCGATGTTGCCCGCTCCCTGGCCGATGAAGTCGCGCGAGGGGCTGGCGGTGCCGCCCGGGTTCGGGAAGCCCGCCGAGACCCCGGCGCCCTGGACCATCCCGACGAACGCGAGGGCGGCGGCGGGGAGGAGGAGGTCGAGCGTGGCCGACAGGTCGGGGAACACCGGAAGCGGCAGCGAGCCGGGGACCTCGGCGACGTCGGCGACGTCGGCGACCAGCGCCACGGTGTCGCTTCCCAGCGCGTTGAGCACGGCAGCCAGCGCGGAGCCCGCGGCGACGGCCACCACCAGTCCGGTCGCGCCCAGGCGGGTGCGCTGCAGGACGAGGATGCCGGCGATGGTGGTCAGGCCGACGACCAGGGACGCGAGGTCGACCCCGCGCAGGTGCAGGAGCAGGTCGAGCGCCGCGGTGACGCGGTTGCTTCCCTGGGAGTCGTAGCCGGTGAGGTTGTCGAGCTGTCCGAGCACGATGCTGATCCCGACCGCGGAGATGAACCCCGTCATCACCGACTTGGACACGAACCGCAGCAGCCGGCCCAGGCCGAGGGCACCGGCGACGATCATGACGATGCCGGTGAGGATCGAGAGGGTGGCGAGCGCCCGCACCGGGTCGTCGTACGCGTCGAGGTCCACGTCGGCGACGATGATCGCCATTGCCCCTGTGCCCTGGATCGCCATCGTGGCGGTCCCGGTGAACAGCGCCCCGCCGGCGAGCCCGAACAGGTAGCCGTAGAGTCCCGCGACCGGGTTCACCCCGGCGAGAAGACCGCTGGCGAGCCCGTCCGGGACCGACTCGATGCCGAGCACGGCGCCGGCAGCGGCATCGCGTCGGGCCGTACGCCGATCGAAGAGATGGCGAGGCAGAGTGATCCGCTCGCGCAGCCAGGTCAGCATCGGGCCTTGGGTCGGCCGTCGGTGGCGTACGCGGGGTTGCTCACCACACCATCGCAACGCCGCGGGCGCGGGGCCGCCTCACCTGACTCGGGTGAGGCAGCCGTGTCGTTTCCGCGGCTGCGCGGAGTCGGCTATCACCCGTTGCGGGTGAAGGGAACTCGTGCGGGAGCGCCAACCATGGGTCCATGCTGCTGAGCCGACCTCGGGTGCTGGCCAGCATTGTCTGCCTCATCCCGAATGAAGGAGAACTACTCACATGAGCTTCTGGGACATCATCTGGTTCATCATCGTGTCCTTCGCCTTCGTGGCTTACCTGATGATCCTGTTCAACATCGTCACCGATCTCTTCCGGGACAAGTCGGTCTCCGGTGTCATGAAGGCCGTCTGGATGATCTGCCTCGTCTTCCTGCCGTTCCTCACCGCCATCATCTATCTGATCGTCCGGGGCAAGGGGATGGCGGAGCGTCAGAGCGTGGCCTTCCAAGACGCCCGGGCGGCCCAGGACGACTACATCCGCTCGGTCGCCGGCGCATCTCCCGCCGAGGAGATCGCCAAGGCCCAGCAGCTGCTCGATGCCGGGACGATCACAGCGGACGAGTTCGCCGCCCTCAAGGCGAAGGCTATGGCCAACTGACCGGCCCCGCATCAGCGAGCTCGTCATCGCGGCATCACCCCAGTCGTCCGGCCGGGGTGATGCCCCGGCCGTCTCGGGGTGGAAACGTGACGGACCATGTCCGCAAGTACCCAGCCACCGGGACTGCTCTCCGCCGAACAGCTCGGTGAGCTGATCGAGCTGATCAGGCAGGCCGACAGCGTCGAGCTCAAGATGACCGTGCCGAACGCCGAACGACCTCTGGCCGTGGCCGCCCTGGGGCTCGATCCCCTGGATGCCCAGATCCGGCAGGTGTTCTTCTTCGACACTGCTGACCTGGCGCTCAACCAACGCGGGCTCGTCGTCCGCGCGCGTCGGATCCAGGGACGGAACGACGACTCCGTCGTGAAGCTGCGGCCCGTCAACCCGGCCGAGCTCTCGACGGCGCGCAAGTCCAAGAACCTGACCGTCGAGGTCGATGCGATGCCAGGAGGCTTCGTCTGTTCGGCCTCGATGAAGGCGACCCGTGGCCGGACAGACGTCAAGGAGGTCGCCGCGGGCACGCGCCCGATCCACAAGCTGTACACGAAGGAGCAGCAGGGCTTCTTCCGGGCCAACGCCGCCTCGGACCTCGCGCTCGATGATCTGGTGCCGCTCGGCCCGATCACCGTTCTGAAGCAGAAGCTGAGGCCACAGGAGTACGCGGGCCGGCTGGTCGCCGAGTTGTGGTTCTACCCGGATGGCGCGCGAGTCCTCGAGCTCTCCTCCAGATGCGCACCCGTGAACGCGTTCCAGGTCGCCGCGGAGCTCAAGGCGTTCCTGGCCGGGCGTGGGCTGGAGATCTCGGGTGATCAGCGGACCAAGACGACCACAGCGCTCGAGTACTTCGCAAGCGAGCTGACCGGGTAGCTCCACCGGCGGCGCCGCGGTCCTCATCCACCACGGACGACGCCCGATCGTTGCTTCCATACCAGGCTTGGTTCAGCTGTGGCCGACGATGATGCGGCTCGTACGCCGAAGGACGCAGGTCAAGGGTCATGACGCAGCCGAGGAAGCATCGAGCGCGGGAAGTCGAGTTGAGATCATGGGTCAGAACCCGCTGGAGCCGGGAACCGCCGGTGCCGCCGATGCCCAGGCCTTCGAGATACGGGTCGCCGGAATGGTCCCGCAGCAGGTCCTGCTGCAGCTCGCCGACGTCGAGACCTCCTCACGCGAGACGAGGACCGTGTTGATCTGCCGGTGTCGGGACCAGGCCGAGCTCCACGGGTTGCTCGCGAGACTTCGGACCTTCGGTCTCGAGGTCGTGGAGGTCCGAAGGCTCATCACCGGGACGGCGGACGAGAGGCCGACCGGGGGCGAGGCATGAGTGAGGCCGGGCCCGAGGCAGAGGTCGTGTTCGAGCTGACCGTCGAGGGCGAGCTGGGTCCGGTGCTCCGTTGTGCGTTGCAACCGGATGCCGTCGAGCGGCACCCGTGCACCACCTTTCGAGCCACTGCCGGTGCGGGTCTCGACCTGGCCGACCTCGTGGGCATGCTGGATGCGGAGGGGCTGACGGTGGAGGACATCCGGGTGGCCGGTCTCCGATGAACAGCGAGGATGTGGGTCGCGAGGTCGGCGGGGAGCATCGGGGACACGATCTGCAGCTGGGTCGGGGGCCCCGCGCGGTCGCCGGTGCCGTCTACGGCCTCGTCTCGGTCATCGCCGTCATCGCCGCGGCCTCACACTTCGACGACTCCGCCGGCCGAGTCTTCGCCTTCGCCGTGGTCTCCAGCGTGGTGATCTGGACCGTGCACGTCTACGCGTCGATGCTGGCAGACTCGGGGCCGGAGGTCGAGCCCTGGCGCAGTGTCCTCATCGCGGGCGTGCGTCACGAGATCGGGATCGTGGAGGGTGTCTTCGTCCCGCTGCTCATCCTGTTCCTCGGAGCGATCGGGTGGCTCGAAGACGGGCGCGCCATCGCCTGGGCCATGTGGTCCGGCGTCGTGCTCCTGGTTCTCGTCCCGCTGTTCTGGCTTCGCCGGACGGGCCGCTCGTGGGTCGGGTCCTTGGTCGCTGCCGGGGCGTGTGGGTTGCTCGGACTGGGTCTGACCTGGATGAAGGTCCTTCTCCACTGACTCACCCGAGCTAACGCATTCGGGCTATATACGGCATCAGGACGCCGTACTAGCGTGGTGATTTCCTCGGGTCTGACGTTCCCCCTTGTGTCCGTTGGGCGCTCTCGCGCACCGGTTCGATCTAGGAGGCAGGTCGACGCGATGGGACCTCACCCCGGCGATGGCTGGTTCGGCATCCCGACGGTTCCCTCGGGATATGTGGCGCGACCCCGCCTCCTGCAGCTGCTCGATCGCAGTGACGCCTGCCCGTTCGTGCTGGTCAGCGCGCCGGCCGGAACCGGTAAGACGGCCCTGCTGGCGGACTGGGTCGCGGCAGGTGAGGAGCGGGACCGCACGGCGTGGATCACCTTCGAGGAGACGGATGTCGCGTTCTGGCCCGGTCTCCTCGGGTGCCTCGAAAGCCTGGGCGCGGCGGTCTCACCCGAGACGGTCCGCAGGGATGAGGGCCCGCTCGACCGCCAGGTTCGCCGGGCGGTCGCGGAGGCGGTCTGCGACCACTCGGAACGACTGACCGTCGTGGTGGACGGACACGACGTGCTCTCTGCCGAGGTCGCGGAGGATCTGGACTTCCTGCTGCGACATACCGGCGACCGTCTCCGCCTGGTGATGGCGACGCGCGCCGATCCGGTGCTTCCGATGTACCGGTACCGGCTCGACGACACGGTCGTCGAGGTGCGGATGTCGGACCTGGCCTTCACCGATGAGGAAGCCGGTGAGCTGACCCTGCGGGCGGGACTGACCCTGACGCCGGAGTCCGTGCACGCGCTCAACCTTCGGACGAAGGGATGGGCAGCTGGGCTGCGCTTCGGTGCACAGCTGCTGCGGATGCGGCAGGATCCGGACGACACCGTCTCGGAGATCGTCGGCGACACCGGAAACATCGCGGAGTACCTCGTGGGCGAGATGCTGGCCGCCCAGAGCCCAGAAGTACGAGCCCTGCTCCTGGCGACGAGCGTTCCCGACACGATCCAACCAGGACTGGCCGAGGCCCTCGCCGGTCCCACGGCCGAACGTACGCTGAACCTTCTGACCCGGGACAACGTGCTCATCGAGCCCGTACCGGGGAGTCCTGGGTGCTACCGCTACCACCCGCTCTTCCGGGACCTCCTTCGCGCTGTGCTCGCCTACGAGTCGCCGGATGAGATGAGACGTCTGCAGCGAACGGCGGCTGAGTGGTACGCCCGCGACGGCCAGGTCACTGCGTCCGTCGGTCACTTCGTGGCGATCGAGGCCTGGGAAGAGGCGGCGGCAGAGGTGGTCGACGACCTGGCAGTCGGCCAGCTGCTGCTCGACGACAGCACGAGCGCCTTGACCCAGTCGTTGCGGTCGATCCCGTCCGAGCTGGAGGACCCCGCATCCACCGTCGTGCGGGCGACCCTCGCGTTGGGAGCCGGCGACACCACCGGTTTCACGAACGAGCTGGCCCAGGTGCGGACCGATCCGGGTGTGTCATCAGGTTCTCGTCCTTGGGCCACGGACGTCGCGGTCAGGGTGCTGGAAGCCGTAGGCGCGCAGGCGTCGGAGGACCCGAGCGAAGCGATGTCCCTCGCCACGGCGGCCGAACAGGCACTAGAGGCGCCGGACCGCGGGCCGAAGGGGAGCTCCCGTCCCGAGCTGGTTGCCCTCGTCCTTCTCAGCAAGGGCATCGCGGCCCTGCGCCAGGGAAGGCTGGCGACGGCTGATGCGATGTTCAAATCCGGCGTCACAGCGGCCGTCGGAGCCGGATCCGAGGCCCTCGTGGCGGAGTGTCTGGGCTACCAGGCAGTCATCGCCTGCTGCCGGGGCAAGCTGTCCAGGGCGGCGAGACTCGGGGATCGAGCGCTCGGTGCGGCCGAGTGCATCGGTGTCAACGCGGCAGACCGGGCGGTCGCCGCCCGGGTTGCCCTTGGCTGGGTGGCGATGGAGCGGTACGACCTGCGCGCGGCAGCCGATCACGTCCAGGCGGTCGAGCGTCTGGACCTGTCGCTGCGTGATCCGATCCCAGTTGCTTTCCTGGCCTTGATCAGGGCGCGTCTCCAGGTGGCGCACGGTGACCGGCTGGGCGCGGTCAGCAGGCTCGAGCAGGCGGTCGCGGGAGTCAAGGACGAGCGTGGTTGGCTCGGTCAGCAGCTACGCATCGAGCTCGCCCACGTTCGAGTCGCCGCTGGTGAACCGGCGGCGGCTGAGATCGAGGGCCTTGGCGGCCAGCCCGAGGCGGCCCTCGTCGTCGGGCTCATGCAGCTGCAGCTGGGTGATGCGAACGCAGCCGACGCCGCGATGTCCACGGTCCTGTCGAAGCGGGCTGCTGTGCCGGTCCAGGTCTCCGGCTGGCTGGTGGAGTGCTCGCGCCGGCTCCACGACGGACCATCAGCGCGGGCACACGCGGCGCTCCACCGGGCCCTCGTGCTGGCCTCGCCGGAACGAGTGCGACGCCCTTTCCACGAGGCGCCATCGGTGGTGCGGCAGCTACTCGTGCGGGACAAGCAGCTGAGCGCCGAGCACGAGTGGCTCTTCGAGATCTCGACGGCGCCCTCGCGGAGGTCGTCCGTCCAGAAGGGTGCGCTGACCTCCACTCCGGCGCGCGCGCCCGCACCCGTCTTCGAAGAGCTCACGGAGAAGGAGATGGAGGTCCTGGGCCACCTGGCCAACCTCCTCACCACCGAGGAGATAGCAGGCGTCATGTACATCTCCGTCAACACGATCCGCACCCACGTGCGCAACATCCTTCGGAAGCTGGGTGTCAGCCGCCGGAACGCCGCGGTCAGGCGTGCTCGCGAACTGGGGCTCCTGCAGCAGTGAGTCGTCGCCGGGACACGGCCCGATGCGGTTCATCCGCCCGGGGTGACGACGCGCACCCGGAGTCGCGTCGGGGCTACGCGGCGGCGTGGCGGAGGAAGAGGCACTCCATCGCCACCTGCGCGGCGAGACTCGCTGTGATGCCCAGGTGGTCGTGCGGCGGGCTGACGGTGTTGATGTCGAAGGCCGCGAACTCGAGCCCGCGCAGTCCGCGCAGGATCGTCAGCCCCTCGCGTACCGTGATGCCGCCCCAGGACGGGGTGACGACGCCGGGGGAGACCGACGGGTCGAAGACGTCCATGTCCCAGCAGAGGTAGATCGGCACGCCGGCGAGCCATTCGCGGAGGCGGGCGACGAGCGCGGGGATGCCCATCGCGACGATCCGGTCCATCGTGATGACCTCGTAGCCGAGGTCGGTCGCCACGCCGACGATGCCGGGTCGCCCGTCGTACGCGGTGTCGCGCATCCCGACGTGCAGAGACCCTGCCGGATCGATGAGTCCCTCGCGGACCGCGTGCACGAAGGTGTTGGCGTTGTTGTACTCGTAGGGGTAGATGCCCTCGTAGGCGTCGGTGTGGGCGTCGAAGTGCAGAACCGCGAACTCGCGCCCGAGGGTCTTCTTGAGCGCGCGCAGCTGCGGCAGGGTCACGGCGCCGTCGCCGCCGAAGGTCAGTGGGGTCGCGCCGACGGCGAGGATCGCGGAGACTCCGGCTTCGACCGCGTCGAAGCTCTGCTCGACGTTGCCCGGCAGCACCTTCGCGTCGCCCGTGTCGACGACGCCGAGCTCGCCCAGCAGGTCGACGTCGAAGCCGTCCAGATGCTCGGCGACGAGGGCGGAGTGGGTGCGTACGTGGGCCGGGCCCGAGCGCGCGCCGACCCGGGTCGGGTGGTAGCCCATGTCGAACGGCACCCCCATGACGGCGACCGAGCTGGTTGCGTCTGCGGGGCGGGCGGGAACCCCGAAGAGGGTGCCGACGGGAGCGAGCGAAGCGTTGTCCATGCACTCAGCATGTCAGGGCCAGGTCTCGGGCTCGTGTCGCGGCGAAGTCGTGCTGTGATCGCTGACCTGCACTGGTCCGATGTCAACCACGGACGGTCTCCACGGCGTCAGCGGCGCTGCCCGCTTCGAAGCTGTCGACCGCCACGAGATCGGAGAACCTACGACGCAGGAAGTGGGTCGCGTGACGTACGGCAGGTCCGTGGAAGGGCTTGCCCGGGAACAGGTCGAAGTGATCGCCGGGGTAGTGACGGACCTCTGCGCGGCCGGCGAAGGCGGCTTTCATCGCTGCCTGCGGGGGAGCGCTGCGGTCGAAGTCGGCGATCTGGACCAGCCAGGGGGCCCTGAGACTCGTGGCAGCGTCTGACGGCGCGCGGGTGCCGAGCTCGAGCACGACGTCGGCGGCGATCTCGTTGCGCCAGGTTGGCCCGGCTATCGCGAGGTAGTCCTCGTACGCGCCCTCCAGGGTGAGTGCGCCGGGCTGGCCAGGCCGTGCAACGACCGGAGTCATCGCAGGTCCGCGACCGGCCTTGCGACGTACGGCGCTCGCGAGGCCGCGGCCCGTCGACGCCAGCAGCTGACCGGGCGTGTGATGCTTGGTGGCGAGACGTGCGGCAGCAAGTCCGTCGACCATGGGAACGACGGAGACGACCGCCGCGACGTCGGTGCGCTGTGTCGCCGCCGAGACCACCTGACCGCCACCGAGCGAGATGCCCCAGAGCACGACCCGGGCGGGGTCGACGCCCGGCAGCCGCTTGGCGGCATCGGCGGCGGCGTGCAGGTCGGCGACCTGACCCGCGATCGATACGACCTGGCGGGGCTGGCCGTCGCTGGCACCGAAGCCACGGTAGTCGAAGGTCACCGCGTGCAGGCCGGCCGCGGCGAACGCCTCGGCGAAGGGCCACATGCCGGAGTCCTGGGTGCCGGCCAGGCCGTGCGCGAGGATGACGACCGGGGCGCCGTCGGCACCTGCGAAGTGGGTCGCGGCGCAGCGCACGTCGGCGGAGGTGAAGTCGAAGACTCTGCTCACAGGGTGCTCCCGTAGATGCTCTGGATCCAGATGTGGGTGATCGCGTCGATGTGGGCCTCTCGCTCGGGGCCGACCCCCAGCGCGTGCCGTTCGACGGCGTGGTCGTTGAGGTCGAGCAGGACGGCGGCGAGCGCGTGTGCGTCGACGCCCGACTGCGCGTGGCCGAGGGCCCGCTCGCGCTCGATCATCTCCGCTGTCATGTCCGCGAACTCGGCACGCCCCGCTTCCCACAGCTCGCGGACCGCCGCGCTGGAAGCGCGAGCCTCGAGAAGAGCACGATAGGTGTGCGGCGTCTTGTCGACCGACGCGAAGAGCGTGGCGATGACTGTGCGGATCCGCGCTCGGGGCTCTCCTTCTGCCTTGACCAGCAGGTCGGTGGCGTCCGATGCGTCGTCGTACAGCTCGGCCATGAGGGCCAGGACGGCGGTCGCCTTGCTCTCGAAGTAGAAGTAGAAGGCCGATCGCGTGACACCTGCGCGGCGAGAGATCTCGGCGACGTTGATCTCCTCGAGCGTCTGCTCGCGGAGCAGCTCGTCAAGCGCCTCGAGGAGCGCCGAGCGACGCTGGTCGCCACGGTTGACGGTGCGGCGGTCGACCATCCGTGCCCAGAGGCGCTCGTCGCTCATCGGGCACCCCTGAGGGTTGCCCTGGCCAGGCCGGCGGGGATCTCCTTGACCCGCAGGTCGTGCTCATAGAGGAAGTAGTCGACCTGCTGGGTGTGCCGCGGGCGCTGGACCATGTGCGCGGTGTACTTCTCCTGGTCCTCGTCGATGACCTGCTCCATCTCCTCCGCCCTCGGCGGTTGGTAGCGGCCGGCGAGCCAGGCGGCCACCAGGCGGGTCTGGCACTCGACGAACGGGAAGAGGGTCGGAGTCGACTGCGCGAACCCGACGAACGCCAGGTCGTCGAAGCCGGGCTTGAAGATCCGCTTGTAGAGGCGGATGTGGTTCTCCGGCGCGCTGATGAAGTCCTCGTCGAAGAACGGGAACGTGATGTTGTACCCGGTGGCATGGATGACGACGTCGAACTCTTCGCTCGTGCCGTCGGCGAAGTGCACGGTCTGCCCGTCCCAGCGCTCGATGTCCCCCTTGGCGCGTAGGTCGCCGGAACCGAGGCGCAGCGGCAGCTCCACCGACTGGGTCGGGTGCGCCTCGAAGAACTTGTGGTTCGGCGTCGGCAGCCCGTAGTCCTCGGGACGACCCGCGGTCATCGGCTGCATCAGCTGGACGAACTTGCGCTGCCACGCGAAGGGGATGTGGGGCGAGGTCTTGTAGTACTTGTCGGCCGGCTTGCCCGCGAAGTACTTCGGCACGATCCACGCGCTGGAACGGGTCGAGATGACCACATCGTTGTCGAGGGTCTTGTTGGACAGCTCGACGGCGATGTCGGCGGCACTGTTGCCCAGGCCGATGATCAGGATCCGCTTCCCGCTGAGGTCGTACGGGGTGCCCGGGTCGACGTACGCGTGCGAGTGAATCGTCAAGCCGGTGAACTCGCCCGGCTTGTTGGCGAACCGGGGGTCCCAGTGGTGGCCGTTGGCAACGACGATCCGGTCGAAGTGGCGTCTGCCTGTGCGCTCGGTCTCGAGCTCCCAGCCCCGGTCGGGGTGGCGCCGCGCGTGGACGACGCCATTCTCGAACTCGATGTCCTTACGGATGTCGAAGGCGTCCGCGTAACTGTCGAGGTACTCCTTCACCTGGGTGTGGTGCGGGAAGTCGGGGTACTCCTCGGGCATCGGGAAGTCCTTGAAGGACAGCTGGTGCTTGGAGGTGTCGATGTGCAGCGACCGGTAGGCGCTGCTGTGCCCGTTCGGGTTTCCGAAGGCCCAGTTGCCGCCGACCCGGTCGGACGACTCGAAGGTCGTGAACTCGAGGCCGTAGTCGGCCAGCATCTTGCTCATCGTGAGGCCGCTGATGCCCGCGCCGATCACGGCGACGGTGGGACCACTCATCGGTGCTCCTTCCCTGTGGGCCCGGGAGAGAGCCCTTGACAAAGCGAGGTGACCTCCGTCACGTTAGGGCCGTGAATTGACACGTGTCAATAGAACTAGACAGATGTCAGCTGAGGACATGGAGGCTGGAATGCTCACAACGATCGTGATCGGTGCCGCGTCCGGGATCGGCGCCGCGACAGTCCGCGTACTTCGCGACGCCGGCCATCGCGTCATCACTGCTGATCTCGCCGGGACGGGCGCAGACGTAGCCGTGGACGTCACCGACGAGGCGTCCGTGGCTGCCCTGTTCGAAGGGGTTGCCGTCGAGGAGAGCGGATACACCGGCGTGGTGAACTGTGCCGGGATCAGCACTCTCGCTCGGATCGTCGACCACGACATCACCGAGTGGCGCCGCGTTGTCGACGTCTGCCTGACAGGTGCCTTCCTGGTTCTCAAGCACGCCGGGCGAAGTGTCGCCGACGGCGGGTCGTTGATCTCCCTGACTTCGCTCAACGCACGACAGCCGGGCACTGGGTTGGCGGCGTACTGCGCAGCCAAGGCGGGTCTGGTGGCCCTGACGGAGGTCGCCGCGCTCGAGCTTGCTCCTCGAAAGGTGCGCGTCAATGCGGTCGCGCCCGGGCTCGTGGTCACTCCGTTGACGGAGCCGGCGATGGGTCTGCCCGGTGTCCGTGAAGGCTATTTGGAGAATACGCCGCTTGGACGCTCGGGTGAGCCGGAGGAGATCGGCGCAGCCATCCGGTATCTGCTTTCCGACGACGCCAGGTGGATCACTGGCGAGACGCTCGACATCAATGGTGGTGCACATCTTCAGCGCTACCCAGACCTCGTGGGCCTGATCGAGAAAGCGTTCGCCTAGGCCAACCGCCGGGTGGCCTCCGACAGGGTCCGACGAAGTCTCGTGAAATGCGAGAAACCCCAGGTCTCCCTGGGGTTTCTCTCTGTGCGCGAGGGGGGACTTGAACCCCCACCCACTAATACGTGGACTAGCACCTCAAGCTAGCGCGTCTGCCTATTCCGCCACCCGCGCGCAACAAGAAGAACATTATCAGGAGGCCGTCCCGGTGCCGAATCGGGATGGCCCTGTGGGCACACGCCCAGGTCAGGCCGGGAGAAGAGCGCGGGCGGGGTGGTTGCTGGTGACCATCCAGACCCGCTTGTCGTACACGAAACGGCGCAGGCGGCCGGGGTTGTCGACGGTCCAGACCAGGACCTTGATGTTGCGGCGATGCGCCCAGCGCAGCAGCCAGACATCGGCGAGGCGCTGCTCGACGACGACCAGGTTGGAGCGGCAGCGGCGGATGCGGCCCTCGGGGAAGAACTCCGAGAGCTTGAGTCGGAAGAGCTTGAACGGGTGGTGGCGGAAGTCGACGCCGCCGAGGGAGAGGCCGACCAGCGTCGAGGGGGAGCGGAGGTCGGCCCAGTCGCGCAGGGCGCGTACGGATTCGTCGACCATCGTGGTCACGATGAAGCTCTCGTTCATCACCTCGAGGGCGATCTCGGCGGCGTCGACCTCTTGCGGGAGCCCGAGGTGGTTCGACGGCGAGGCGAACTTGAGGTCGATGTGGGCGTGCTTGCCGTGGGCGGCGAGCAATTCGAGGGCCTCCCGGTAGCGCACCAGGTGGAACGGTGCGAGCCTCGCGAGCGCTGCGTACGTCCTGTCCTCGATCTTCACCCTGCGGCCGATGCGGTCGCGGATGTGGCCGTCGTGGTGGAGGACGAACTCGCCGTCGCGGGTGCGGTGCACGTCGAACTCGACGTAGTCGACCTCCATCCGGACGGCCTCCAGGAGCGACTCCCAGGAGTTGTCACGGTGCCCCGACTGACGCGCCGCGGCGCGGTGAGCGGAGAGGAGGGCGCGCTTCTGCATGCGTCCATGGAAACCCACCCGGCCGAACACACTGAAATCCTTTGCCCTTATACAGGTGGACGTCAGACGGCGGTTTGTCGCACCCGGTCGATACGGTGGCTTCATGACCAGCGCCGAGACCGAGGTCGTCGACCTCTGCCGTGACCTGATCCGGATCGACACCAGCAACTACGGCAACGACCCGGGGCCGGGGGAGCGGAAGGCGGCCGAGTACGTCGCTGCGCAGCTCGACGAGGTCGGGATCTCGTCCGAGATCTACGAGTCGGAGCAGGGCCGGGCGTCGGTCGTCGCGCAGTGGGGTGGGTCGTCCGGTGACGGGCTGCTCCTGCACGGTCACCTCGACGTCGTCCCCGCCGCAGCCGAGGACTGGCAGATCGACCCCTTCTCCGGGGAGATCCAGGACGGCTACGTCTGGGGCCGCGGCGCCGTCGACATGAAGGACTTCGACGCGATGCTGCTCGCCGTCGTCCGTGAGCGCCAGCGCACCGGAAGGATCCCGGAGCGCCCGATCACGCTCGCCTTCACGGCCGACGAGGAAGCCGGCGGGATGAAGGGCGCCCACGTGCTCGTCGAGGACCACCCCGACCTGCTCGCCCACTGCACCGAGGCGGTCGGTGAGGTCGGTGGCTTCTCGACGACGGTGAAGGGACGCCGTCTCTATCTCATCGAGGCTGCCGAGAAGGGCATGGCCTGGATGAAGCTGACTGCCCGTGGCACCGCCGGGCACGGCTCGATGATCAACCGCGACAACCCGATCACCCGGCTCTCGGGCGCGATCGCCCGCATCGGCGCCCACGAGTGGCCGGTGCAGCTGACCCCGACGATGCAGACGCTGCTCGCCGCGGTCGGCGAGATCGCGGGGGAGGAGCCCACCCCGGAGAACGCCGAGCGGCTCGTCGAGGAGTTCGGCCCGGCCGCCCGGATGATCGGCGCCACCCTGCGCAACGTGACGAACCCGACCATGACCAGCGCTGGCTACAAGGTCAACGTCATCCCCACCGAGGCCACCGCTCACGTCGACGGCCGCTTCCTGCCCGGCTTCGAGGACGACTTCTTCGAGACGCTGCGCAAGCTGTGCGGCGAGGGGATCGACATCGAGTTCGACCAGAACCAGATGCCGTGGGAGACCCCCTACGACGGCGCTCTCGTCGCCGCGATGGAGCGCTCGCTGGTCGCCGAGGATCCCGACGCCCTGGTCGCCCCCTACCTCATGTCCGCCGGCACCGACGCCAAGCACTTCAAGCGGCTCGGGATGAGGACGTACGGCTTCGCGCCGCTGCGACTGCCCGAGGAGCTGGACTTCACCGCACTCTTCCACGGCGTGGACGAGCGGGTCCCCGTCGACGCGCTCCAGTTCGGGGCGCGGGTCATGGACCGCTTCCTCGACCAGGCCTAGGAACAGATCGCGCCGAGTCGGCTCGTCCTGACGAGAAACGACGCCGAGTCGGCTCGTTATGACGGGCCGACTCGGCAGGGGATTTGGTCAGGAC
>NZ_JBHVGB010000131.1:0-17362 GCF_042801335.1 Nocardioides sp. NPDC057577
CGTGTCGAGACCAACACAGTGAGGTCGCGCTAGACGGACTGTGTTGGTCTCGACACGCTCGCTGGCGCTCGCGGCTCGACCAGCCGAGCTAACGGCAGTCGGTGCAGGTGCCGAAGATCTCCAGGGTGTGGGAGACGTCGGTGAAGCCGTTGTCCTCGGCCATGGTCTTGGTCCAGCGCTCGACGGCGGGGCCCTCGACCTCGACGGTGCGGCCGCACTGACGGCAGACCAGGTGATGGTGGTGGGTGTCGGAGCAGCGGCGGTAGATCGTCTCGCCGTCCTCGGAGCGCATCGCGTCGACCGCGCCGGCCTCGGCCAGCGCGGTCAGCGTGCGGTAGACGGTGGCCAGGCCGACGGTGCCGTCGAGACGGGAGTGGATCTCCTGGGCGGAGTGGAAGCCGTCATAGGTCCGTAGTGCCTCGGCCACGGCGAGCCGCTGTTTGGTGGGGCGCAGGGAGCTCGGGGGATCAATGCTCGTCATAGTGCTCTCCCTCGGCACCGACGTGCGCCGCGTGCCGGTGCCCGTCGTGGATGTAGTCGACGTGGTCGCCGTGCTCGACCGCGACGTGGCCGCACTTCTCGCCGTGGTGGTGCGGGTGTGCCTCGTCGACCGGCTTCTCCACGGGCGCGGTCTCCGGGAACGGGGCCACGAGCGCCCGCCGGCGGCGTAGCCAGGCACCGATCGGCCAGACCAGGAAGAACCCGGCCAGGGCGACCAGCACGATGCTGGGGCCCGGCTGGACGTTGGCACCGGTGCGGGAGAGCGCGGCCGCGAGCACCAGACCGCCGACCGAGGCGACCAGACCTGCACCCATGGCACCGAGCAGCGTCATCCGGAACGACCGGGTCAGCTGCTGCACGATCGCAACGGGTACGACCATGAGGGCGGAGACGAGCAGCAGCCCGACGGTGCGCATCGCGATCACCACGCTCAGGGCAGCGAGCACGGCGACGAGGATGGAGTAGAACCGCACCGGTAGCCCGGCGACCTTGGCGTAGTCGGCGTCCTGGGAGACCGCGAACAGCTGTGGTGAGAGGCCGACGCAGATCACGATCAGTACGACCGCGAGGGCCATCGTCACGAGCAGGTCGTCGACCGAGATCGTCAGGATCGAGCCGAAGAGGAACTCCTGGAGCCGGGAGGCGCCGGTGCCGGCGAGCCCGGTGACGAAGACGCCGCCGGCGAGCCCGCCGTAGAAGAGCATCGCCAGGGCGACGTCGCCTTCGGCGTGGCCGCGCTCGCGCACGATCTCGATGACCACGGCCCCGGCGATGGCCACGATCACCGCGGCCCAGGTCGGCGAGGTCTGGGTCCACAGGCCGATCGCGACGCCGGTGACGGCGACGTGACCGATGCCGTCACCCATCAGCGCCAGTCGCCGCTGCACGATGTAGGTGCCGACGGCCGGCGCCGCGATCCCGACGAGGAACGCCGCGATCAGGGCCCGCTGCATGAACGGCACCGAGAAGAGCTCAAGGAGAGTCATCAGAGCTCCTTGAGGGGGGTCGGGACGGCGGCGTTGGGCTCGGGGGTCGAGGCGTCGTCGCAGTGGACGTGCCCGGCGTCGAAGCCCTGGGCGTGGACGTCGGCGTCGGAGAGGGGCTGGCCGTCGTAGGCCTTGCGTCCGTCGCGCATGACGACGGCGCGGTCGACCAGCGGAGCCAGCGGCCCGAGCTCGTGGGCGACCAGCACGATCGTGGCGCCCGCTTCCTTGAGGCGGCCGAGAGCCCCGGCCAGCGCGTGCTGGTTGGGCAGGTCGACGCCGGCGGTGGGCTCGTCGAGGAGCAGCAGCTCGGGACGGCCGGCGAGCGCCCGCGCGATCAGCACCCGCTGGTGCTGGCCGCCGGAGAGCTGGGCGACCCCGCGGTGGGCGTACGCATCCATCCCGACCACCTCGAGCGCTGCCCGGATCGCGGCCCGGTCGGCGCTGCGCAGCGGCCGCAGCAGCTTGCGGTGGGTGAGCCGGCCGGAGGCGACGACCTCCCAGACCGATGCGGGTACGCCGCCGGTGGCGGTGCTTCGCTGCGGCACGTAGCCGACGCGGGACCAGTCGTGGAAGCCGGCCAGCGGACGGCCGAACAGCTCCAGGCGACCGGCTGAGAGCGGGTTGAGGCCGACCAGCGTGCGTACGAGCGTCGACTTGCCGGAGCCGTTGGCGCCCATCAGCGCGACGAACTCACCGCGCTTGACCGTCAGGTCCACGTCGCGCAGGACGGGGCGTCCGGACAGCGCGACATCCCCGTGCAGGAGCTGCACGGGGACATCGGAGGGAACGGTGCTGTTCCCGTTGGGATTCACTGACAACCGTTGGCCGCCTTCAGAGCGTCGAGGTTCTGGCGCATGAGGGAAAGGTAGTCCTCTCCCTCGGTGTCTGCCGAGAGGCCCTCGATCGGATCGAGCACGGCGGTCTCGAGGCCGAGGTCGTCGGCGAGGGTGTCGGCGAGCGCGGTGCTGACCAGACGCTCGGAGAAGATCGTGGTCACGCCGTGCTCCTTGGCGTGCTCGCCGATCTCGGCGAGCTGGGCCGGGTTGGGCTCGGCGTCGGGGGTCAGGCCGGCGATCGACTCGAACTCCAGGCCGTACTTGTCCAGGTAGCCGAAGGCGTCGTGGGAGACGACGACGTCCTTGATCTTGCACTGCGCCAGGCCGGCCTTGAACTCCTCGTCGACCTTCGTCAGGTCCTCGGTGAGCGACTTCGCGTTGGCCTCGTAGGTCTCGGCGTTGTCGGGGTCGGCCTCGACCAGAGCGTCGCGGACGCTCTCGGCGTACTGCGCCATCAGCAGCGGGTCGTGCCAGAAGTGCGGGTCGGTCTCGCCGTGGTCGTGCTCGTCCCCGGCCGCCTCCTCGCCCTCGTGACCTTCCTCGTGGCCCTCCTCATGACCTTCCTCGGCCTTGCGGAGCTCGACGACCTTCTCGACGTCGACGACCTCACCCTTGACGTCCTGCTCGACCGCGTCGTCGACGGCGGGCTGGAAGCCGTGCTCGGTGAGGATCAGGTCGGCACTCTGCAGCGCGGCGGTCTGGTTGATGCTGAGCTCGAGGTCGTGCGGCTCGACGCCCGGCTTGGTGAGGGGAGTGACCTCGGCGAGGTCCCCCGCTACTCGCTCCGCGACGAACTCCAGCGGGTAGAACGCGGCTGCGACCTGGACCTTCCCCGAGTCTGATCCGGAGGCGGAGGAACCGGAGTCGTCGGAGAGGGCGGCACAGCCCGAGGTGAGCAGGAGCGCGCCGACAGCAAGGAGGCCGGCGGAGCGAGCAGTGGGGGTCATGAGAACCATTCTCAGACTAGTTGAGAATGGTTGTCAATTCCTTCCGGGATGCCGAACAGCAGGGGTACGCCGGTCACCCGGGGGAGGTCGATGCGGTTGCACCGCTCGGCCAGGCCCGGATCGCCGGGCCAGGAGCCGATGATCAGCCCGTCGGGCTCGTAGCCACGAGCGCGCAGCGCGGCCACGGTCAGCTCGGTGTGGTTGAGGGTGCCCAGGCCGGCCGCGGTGACGACGACGAACGAGGTGGGTGTGCCGCCGACGAGGAGCGCATCGGCGAGGTCCAGGAGCGTGCCGCCGTCGGTGTCCAGGCGCACCAGCAGACCACCGGCACCCTCGACCAGGACGAGATCGTTGTCCCTGGTCAGCGCCGCGATCGTCGGAGCGTACGCAGCGACCGGCGGGATCTCCACCCCGGCCCGCCGGGCAGCGGTGTCGGGTGCGAGCGGCTCCTCGAGACTGGTCAGCTCGTGGACCTCGATCCCGGTCAGCCGGCGGATCTCGGCCGCGTCGCAGTCGCCGTCGGCGGTGCCGGTCTGCACCGGTTTCACGACCGCGACCTTCTCACCGTCGGTGCGTGCCCGGGAGGCCAGCGTCGCCGTCGCGACGGTCTTGCCGACGCCGGTGTTGGTGCCGGTGACGATGACGACCCGCCCACTCATCCGACCTCACCCACGATCGTGTCAATGGCCTTGACCGCCCGGTCCCACTCCTCGTCGGTGACCCCCGCGCCGGCGGTCACCCGCAGCCGGGAGACCCCGTCGGGGACCGAGGGTGGCCGGAAGCAGCCGACGCGTACGCCCTCGGTGAGCAGGTCCGCCTGCGCTGCGACCGCTGCCTCGGGCGACGGCATCGGCACCGACAGCACCGCGCCGGCGGGGGCCTGGATGCCCAGGGTCCCGGCCAGCCCGGTGACGCGAGCGCGGATGGTGTCGGCGAGGTCCGGGCGCGACCGCGCGACCCGTGCCGCGGCCAGCGCCGCGGCGGCAGGGGCCGGAGCCAGGCCGGTGTCGAAGATGAACGGTCGGGCGGTGTTGACCAGGTGGTCCAGAACCGCTCGCGGCCCCAGCACCGCACCGCCCTGGCTGCCCAGGCTCTTGGACAGCGTTGCGGTGACGAGCACGTCGGGGCGCCCGGCGAGTCCGCGCCGGTGGACGAGCCCTGGGCCGTGCACGCCGACGCCGTGGGCCTCGTCGACGACGAGCAGCGCGCCGTACGCCGCGCACACCTCGGCCAGCTCGACGAGCGATGCCTCGTCACCGAGCACGGAGTAGACCGACTCGGCGAGCACGAGGCTGCGTACGCCCGGCCGGGCGGCCAGCGCTGCGTGCACCGCGGCCACGTTGTTGTGCGGGACGACCGTCAGCTGGGCCCGGGAGAGCCTGACGGCATCGATCAGTGAGGCGTGGATGTGCGCGTCGGAGACGATGTGGGCGGTCCGGTCGGCCAGCGCGGTGATCACCGAGAGGTTGGCGTGGTAGCCGGTCGAGAAGGTCAGCGCGCCCGGCTGTCCCAGCCAGTCGGCGAGCTCGTCCTCCAGGTCGCCGTGCAGCGTCAAGGTGCCCGTGACCAGCCTCGACGCACCCGCGCCGCCACCCCAGAGCATGGCCGCGTCGGCCGCGGCGCGGCGTACGTCCGGATGCCCCGACAACCCCAGGTAGTCGTTGCCGGCCAGGTCGATGGTGGCGTCCCCGGCGCTGCGTGGCCGCAGCCGACGGGTCAGTCCTGCCTCCTCGCGCGCCGTGGCCGCGTCGGCCAGCCAGGTCTCCCAGCTCATCAGGCCACCTCCGCGGCCGCGCCGACGGCGCGGCAGATCCGGGCGAGGTCGTCCTCGTCGGTGACGTAGGGCGGCATCGTGTAGATCAGGTCGCGGAACGGCCGGATCCAGACGCCTTCGCGCAGTGCGGCATCGGTGGCCTTGGCGACATCGACGGGGTGGTCGAGCTGGACCACGCCGATCGCGCCGAGGACGCGGACGTCACTGACGTTCGGCAGCCCGGAGAGGGGGGAGAGGCCCGCCGCGAGTGCGTCGGAGACCCGGGCCACGTCCTGCTCCCAGCCGCGAGCGGCCAGCAGGTCGAGCGATGCCAGGGCGACCGCGCAGGCGAGCGGGTTGCCCATGAAGGTGGGCCCGTGCATGAGCACGCCCGACTCGCTCCGGGAGATCGCGTGCGCGACCTCGGAGGTGGTCAGCACGGCGGCCAAGGTCAGGTAGCCGCCGGTCAGCGCCTTGCCGATGCAGAGGATGTCCGGTGTGACCTGCGAGGACACGAACAGCGAACCGGTGCGGCCGAGGCCGGTGGCGATCTCGTCGAAGATCAGCACCAGCCCGTGCTCGTCGGCGATCTCGCGGAGCACGACCAGGCAGCGGTCGTCGTAGACCCACATCCCGCCCGCGCCCTGGAGCCGCGGCTCGAGGATGATCCCGGCGAGCTCGTGCGCGTGGGCCTCGGCGACCCGGCGTACGCCTGAAGCCCACGCCTCCACGTCACCACCCGGTGCGGGCGGACGCTCGGCGAAGACCTGCGGCGCGAGCATCTCGGTGAACATCGAGTGCATCCCGCCGACCGGGTCGCACGTGCTCATGCAGCCGAACGTGTCGCCGTGGTAGCCGCCGCGCACGGTCAGCAGCTTGGTCCGCTCCGGCCGCCCGCGGCCGCGCTGGCTCTGCAGCGCCATCTTGATCGCCACCTCGACGCTCACCGACCCGGAGTCGGCGAGAAAGACGTGCTGCAGCGGCTCAGGTGTGATCGAGACGAGCCGCTCGGCGAGGTCGATCGCCGGTGCGTGGGTCAGGCCGCCGAACATCACGTGCGCCATCCGGCCGGCCTGCTCGGCGAGCGCGGCGTCCAGCTCGGGCACCCGGTAGCCGTGGACCGCCGACCACCACGACGACATCGCGTCGACGACCTCGAGGCGCTCACCGCCGTCGTCGAGGTGGAGACGTACGCCCTCGGCGCCGGTGACGAGCTGTACCGGCGCCGGGTCGGTCATCGAGGTGTAGGGGTGCCAGAGGTGCTCGCGGTCGAAGGCGAGCAGGTCGGCGCGCCGATCAACGCCCGGTTCAACCCCCGGATCAAGCATTCGCAGCGACATCGGTCCCCGCTCCGCGGCGCCGGATGACCGGGCCGTCCTGGTCGTCGTGGCTGCCGCACGCTCCGCCGGAGGCAGAGCCGCAGCCGTCGCCACAGCTGCTGCCGCAGCCACCGCCCGCGACCCGGCCGGCCGCCTTGGTGCGGTGCTCCTCGATGAGGTCGCCGAACCCGCTCTCGTCCATGCCGAGGATGATGAACCCGTTGTCACGCAGCATCTCCAGGTCGGCCAGCGCGTCCTGCCCCTCGGAGGTCAGGTAGTCGCCGAGGAAGATCGAGTTGGCGACCTGCAGCGCGGTGGCCTGCAGCGAGCGCAGGTGCATCTCGCGCCCGCCCGCGATCCGGATCTCCTTGTCCGGGCAGACGAACCGTGCCATCGCCAGGATCTTCACGCACCGGGTGGGGGAGAGCTCCCAGGTGTTCTCGTACGGCGTCCCGTCGAACGGCATCAGGAAGTTCACGGGGATCGAGTCGGCGTCGAGCTCCTTCAGGGCGAAGAGCGCCTCGACGAGCTGCTCGTCGCTCTCGCCCAGGCCCGCGATGAGGCCGGAGCACGGTGAGAGGCCGGCGTCCTTGGCCTTGCCGATCGTGTCGACGCGGTCCTCGTAGGTGTGGGTCTGGACGATGTTGTCGTGGTTGGACTCGGCGGTGTTGATGTTGTGGTTGTACGCATCCACCCCGGCGGCCTTGAGCCGCTCGGCCTGGCCACCCTTGAGCAGCCCGAGACAGGCGCAGACCTCGACGCCCTCGTGCGCGTCCTTCAGTGCGGAGGTCATCTCGACGACCTTGTCGATGTCGCGATCGGAGGGACCGCGGCCCGAGGAGACCATGCAGACGCGGGTGGCGCCACCGCGCAGCCCGGCGCCCGCCTGCTCGAGGGTCTCGTCCTTGGAGAGCCAGGAGTACTTCAGCACCGGGGCCTGAGAACCGAGCGCCTGGCTGCAGTAGTTGCAGTTCTCCGGGCACAGCCCCGACTTCAGGTTGACCAGGTAGTTCACCTTGACGGTGTTGCCGAAGTGCTCGCGCCGCAGTCGCCCTGCCGCGGCGACGACGCTCATCAGCTCCGCGTCGGGCGTACGCAGCACGGCCACTGCGTCGTCGGCTGTCGCGGCCCCGCCGGACAGGATCCGGTCGGCAAGCTGGTCGAAGGCTGTCGTCATGTGGTGCGCTCCTCGGCGTGGCAGAACTGAACGACGTTCAGGTGAACGGTGTTCAGGTTAGGTTCTGTCGGGCCGTACCGCAACGCCACGGTCCATCCGAGCGGCACTAGGATCGGCTCGTGCGCATCGAGACGATCCCTGGACTGGTCCTGATCGAGCACGAGATCGAGGTGCCGCTCGACCATCGCGGCGGCGGGCCGGAGACGCTGACCGTCTTCGCCCGCGAGGTGCGCCGCCCGGGCGATCGCGACGACCGCGACGCACTGCTCTTCCTCCAGGGCGGCCCGGGCGGGGAGAGCCCGCGCCCGATCGACCTTCCGATGGTGCCGGGCTGGCTCGAGCGGGCGCTCCGGGACTATCGGGTGATCCTCCTCGACCAGCGCGGGACCGGGCGGTCGACGCCGCTCACCGCGATGACCGGGAGGAGTCCGCAGGAGCAGGCCGACTACCTGGCCCACTTCCGTGCCGACTCGATCGTCGAGGACGCCGAGCTCCTCCGCGCATCCCTGGGCATCGAGCGCTGGTCGCTCCTGGGCCAGTCCTTCGGCGGCTTCTGCTCGCTGCGCTACCTCTCCACCCACCCCGAGTCGCTGCGCGAGGTGCTCTTCACCGGGGGAGTGCCGCCGGTCGGGTTGCCCGTCGATGAGGTCTACGCCGCGACCTTCGCCCGCACCATCGAGCTCACCGAGCGCCACTACGCCCGCTTCCCCGGTGACCGGATGCGGATGCGGGCGCTGGTCGAGCGCTGCGACGCCGGCGAGATCCGGCTCCCGCACGGCGGTCCGCTCTCCGCCCGCCAGGCGCGTTCGATCGGCTGCCAGCTCGGGATGACCGGCGGTTCCGAGCGGATCCACTACCTCCTCGAGCGCGACCCGGCCGGCCTCGGCTTCGGTCACGAGGTCGCCTCGCTGCTGCCCTTCAGTGGGCACTCGCCGCTCTACGTACTCGTCCACGAGGCCTGCTACGCCGATGCTCAGACGACCCGCTGGGCCTCCGCGCGCGTCCAGCCCGCGGCGTACGAGGACCCGACCCTCTTCACCGCCGAGCACCTCTTCCCGTGGCACCTGAGCGAGGACCCGCTGCTGGCTCCCTTCGCCGAGACGGCGGACCTGCTGGCCGAGCGCGAGTGGCCGAGCCTCTACGACCCGTCGGCGCTGGCGTCGGTCGACGTCCCGTGCGCCGCGGCGGTCTACTACGACGACCCCTACGTCCTGCGCGAGCACTCCCTCGCCACCGCCGAGCTGGTCCCCACCCTGCGCCCGTGGATCACCAACGTCCACCTCCACAACGGCGTCCAGGTCGCACCCGACGAGGTCCTGGACCGCCTCATCGCGATGGTCCGCGGACGCGTCTGAGGGTTGACCAACGCTCGGTTCGTCAACGAAGGGCCAACATCCGCGGCAGCGCCCGGCGGGGCCGGGCATCATGACCGCATGAGCTTGCCTGTGACCGCCGTTCGCGCCGCATCCTTCGTGGTCACCATGGTGCTCGTCGGGCTGGTCTATCCCGTGCTTGCCGGACTGGTCTACGCCGGACTCCTGGTTGCCTCCACGACCGGCGACCAAGGCATCGGCGGACCGCTCGCAGGGCCGGTGCTCGTGCTTCTAGGCGCTGCCGTCGGGGCGCTCTGCGTGGCCATCGCCGCGCCCGCGGCGCTCGCGGCACGCGTCGTGGGAGGCCTCAAGGGGGTGCTGGCCGGCTCCGCGACCCTCGTGTTCCTCACCGCCGGAGCGACCTGGTCGGCCTGGCTGCTCTTCGGCCTGTCCGGGAGCCCGGCGGTGACCGCCGCGGTCCTGGTCGTCGCCGCAGCCCCCGCGGCGCTCGTGCTCGCGCTCTCCGACGCCGTCGCCGGGTTCGTCACCGGCCTGCGCCTTCGGCCACGGCCCCTCGCCGCCGAAGCCTGAGCGGACCTGCGAGACTCTGGTTCCTGTGAGCATCGAGGTAGTGGCGTACGACCCGTCGTGGCAGGACCGGTTCGAGAAGGTGGCCGCAGCCTTGCGCGGCGCACTGGCTGACGGCCCGGCGGCGAGCGTCGAGCACGTCGGCTCGACCTCGGTCCCCGGCCTCGCCGCGAAGCCCATCCTCGACGTCGACGTGATCGTCGCGCCGGAGGACGTACCGGCCGCCGTCGCTGCGCTCGAGCGCATCGGCTACGCCCACCGGGGCGACCTCGGCGTAGCCGGCCGCGAGGCCTTCCTCGCTCCCGACGAGGATCCGCGACGCCACGTCTACGTCTGCGCCGCGGGGACGCTCAACGTACGCAACCACCTCGCCGTCCGCGACGTCCTGCGCCGCCGCGACGACCTTCGCGACGAGTACGCAGCGGTGAAGCTGGCGCTGGCCGCCGACCAGGCGATGGATATCGACACCTATATCGCCCGCAAGTCCGACGTCTTGCAGAAGATCCTCGCCGCCTCCGACCTGACCGACGTCGAGCGCCGCCGGATCCTCTCGCTCAACGACCCGAGCCGCTGATGCTGCCGATCCACGTCGGCGTCGTGATGGACGGCAACCGCCGCTGGGCGAAGAAGGCCGGTTTCGCGAACCCTGGCGCCGGCCACGACGTCGGCGCCGACCACGTCGAGGACCTGCTGGGCTGGTGCACCCGTCGGGGGATCGACCACCTCACCTCCTACGTCCTCTCCGCCGACAACATCCGGAAGCGCCCGAAGTCCCAGGTCGACCACCTGTTCGGCATCCTGGCCGACAAGCTCCCGCAGACCGTCGTACGCAGCGACCGCTGGGCCCTCCACGTCTCCGGCGACCTCTCCCTGCTGCCCGCGGGCGCGGCCGATGCGCTGCGTGCGGCCGAGAAGGAGACCGCCGATCGCCCCGCCCATCTGACGATGGCGATCGGCTACGACCCGCACGGTGACATCGTCGAAGGCATCCGCCGCGCGATCGCCTCGGGCGTCACGGAGATCGACGAACAGACCATCACCGCCGCGCTGCCCGGCGGCCCGGTCAAGGACATCGACCTCGTCATCCGCACCAGCGGC
Source organism: Nocardioides sp. NPDC057577 (assembly GCF_042801335.1). NCBI lineage: Bacteria > Bacillati > Actinomycetota > Actinomycetes > Propionibacteriales > Nocardioidaceae > Nocardioides > Nocardioides sp. NPDC057577. The sequence goes on from NZ_JBHVGB010000131.1 coordinate 10,519, forward strand.
GAGCAGCGCCTCTCCGGCTTCTTCCCCTGGCAGACCTCGAACGCCGAGATCGTCGTCAGCGAGAAGCTCTGGCCCGACTTCACCGAGCACGACTTCGCCGAGGCGCTGGAGCTCTACGCCGAACGCCGGTCGCCCGCCTCCTGACGCCCCGCTTCCGCGCATGTGCACGGAAGTGACGCCGCGGAACGGCGCCCTGGGCGTCAGAACCCCGCACATCCAATGTTTTGGCGGGTGCCACAGCAATAGAGTGGCGTTCGTGCTGCGCGCGATCGTCTTCGACCTCGACGACACGCTGGTGGATCAGGCCGGGGCCGCGCGGGCGGCAGTCGTCGGATGGGCGGCAGAGCACGGGATCTCCGGGGACGTCGAGGCCCGCTGGGACGTGGTCTCCGAGCAGCACTACCAGCGCTACCAGCGTCGCGAGATCAGCTTCCAGGAACAGCGTCGGGCACGGACCCGCGAGTTCCTCGGGGCCGATGTCTCCGATGCGGAGGCGGATGCACTGTTCGCCAGCTATCTGACGAGGTACGAGGCGCAGTGGGTCGCCTTCCACGACGCCGCCCCAACGCTCAGCCGGGTGCGCGAGGCCGGTCTCCGCACCGTCGTCCTGACCAACGGCGACGACGCCCACCAGCGCCTCAAGCTCGACCTGACCGGTCTCGCCGCAGAGGTCGACCTCCTCGTCTCGACCTCGACCCTGCCGGCGAGCAAGCCCGATCGGCGGGCCTACCTGCTCACCTGCGAGCGAGCCGGCATCGCCCCTGTGGAGGCGCTGATGGTCGGCAACAGCCTGGCCCACGACGCACTCGGCCCCATCGAGGCCGGTCTCGATGCCGTCCTCCTGGACCGCCATGACGCCCACCCCGATGCGCCTGTGCCCCGGATCGGCTCCCTCCACGACCTGAGCTGGTGACGGCGCTGGGCTCAGAGCCGAAGGGCGTGGGCAGCCATCCGGTAGGCGACCGCGGCCGCCTCGGAGTCGTGGAGCGAGGTGTCGGCCAGAGCCACCTCGGCATGGGCGCGGACGCTGGCGGCCGGGTCACCGGCGAGCAGGTCGGCGCACAGGCCGGCGACCACGCTGTCTGAGTCGTGGTCGTCGAGCTCGTCGAGGACGTTTCCGAGGTCGAGCAGCATCGCCGCCTCCTCGAAGATCTCGCGCAGGGTCTCCTCATCGACCTCGACGCCGGGTCGCGCGGCCGCGACCGCGGCCAGCTCGAGGATCGGGGTGAGCCGGGGATCGAGGTCAGGCATCGCCATGGTGCCCAGCATGGGCCTCCGAGCTCCGGCGGGGCAACGGGGTTAGCCGACCTCGTCGAGGTCGAGACCCATGGGGGACTGATGGGGGATCTCGCCGGAGGCGACGACCGCCTTGGTGAGGGGCCGCAGCAACGTGATGAGGTCGTCGACCTCGCCCGGCTCCAGGGTCGCGTACGCCGTGGCCGCAAGCGCGTCGGTCGTCGACTCGATCGCGGCGTTGGTCTCGCGACCGAGGTCGGTGAGGGACTGGCCGTCGTCGGTGACCAGGCCACGGGAGCGCAGGCCCGAGACGAGGGCGTCCCACTCGCTCTCGTGGATGTTGCGGGAGGTGGCGTAGACCGACGGGGAGGTGCCGTGGGCGAGGGCGTGGAAGACGTGCGACTCCCGCCCGCCGATACCGGCGGCCAACAAGGTGGCGACGTGACCGTCGCCGCGGTGCTCGCGCAGCAGGGTGGCGGCGTGCCAGAGGAGGTCGACGGGATCCGTCGGCACGGGGAGCGAGCGGAGCGCGGCGTACAGAGTGCGGCCCTCCATGGGTGCGCCGAGCGCGGCTCGAGAGGCGAGGGATGCGGCCCGAGCCAGGTCGTCGGAGGAGGCGAGCGGGCCGAGCTGGCGGCGGAGCGCGGCGACCGCACCGGAGCGCCGGGCCTCGTGCGCGGCCTCGGGCGGTGCATACGTCCAGGCGTCGGGAAGCGCCCGGGAGACGTGGGAGAAGGCGAAGTTGTAGAACACCGCGTGGACGACCTCGGCCGGAACGGCGCCCAGCGGAGCCGACCGGGCGGCGAAGTAACCCATCCAGTAGCCGCGGTAGCCGGCCTCCTTGAGCAGGGCGATCGGCTCGGGTGAGAAGTAGCCCACCGCATGGATCGGCTCGAGCAGCTTCCACAGGCGACGCGCGTTCGGGTCCATGCTCAGCGACGCTATCGGCACAGGAGCGAATTGGCCCCGCGGGCGGCGTACATAACAAGATGACACCGTGGATAGGATTTCCCTGTCCTGTGGACTTCCCCCTCAACACCGGGCCCGGCAGCCGGCCGGGCTCACCTCGAGCAGAGAGCATTCATCGTGGCAAAGCCGCCAGCATCCACCCTTGACCTCGTCGTCTCCCTCGCCAAGCGGCGCGGGTTCGTCTTCCCCAGCGGCGAGATCTACGGCGGCACCCGGAGTGCCTGGGACTACGGCCCCCTCGGCGTCGAGCTCAAGGAGAACATCAAGCGCCAGTGGTGGAAGGCGATGGTCCAGCAGCGCGACGACGTCGTCGGCCTCGACTCGAGCATCATCCTGCCGCGCCAGACCTGGGTGGCGAGCGGCCACGTGGAGACGTTCAACGACCCGCTGGTCGAGTGCCAGTCGTGCCACAAGCGCTACCGCTTCGACCACCTCCAGGAGGAGTACGCGGAGAAGAAGGGCATCGAGGACCCCGACACCGTCGTCATCAACGAGGTCGTCGCCTGCCCCAACTGCGGCACCCGTGGCGCCTGGACCGAGCCGCGCGAGTTCTCCGGCATGCTCAAGACCCACCTCGGTGTCCTCGAGGACGAGTCGGGCCTCCACTACCTGCGCCCGGAGACCGCGCAGGGCATCTTCGTGAACTTCGCCAACGTCGTCACGAGCACCCGCCAGAAGCCCCCGTTCGGCATCGCGCAGACCGGCAAGAGCTTCCGCAACGAGATCACGCCGGGCAACTTCATCTTCCGCACCCGTGAGTTCGAGCAGATGGAGATGGAGTTCTTCGTCAAGCCGGGTGAGGACGAGGAGTGGCACCAGTACTGGATCGACGAGCGCACCCGGTGGTACACCGACCTCGGCATCAACCCCGACAACCTGCGCCACTACGAGCACGCCCAGGAGAAGCTGAGCCACTACTCCAAGCGCACCGTCGACATCGAGTACCGGTTCAACTTCCCCGGCAGCGAGTGGGGTGAGCTCGAGGGCGTCGCGAACCGCACCGACTTCGACCTCGGCACCCACATGAAGCACTCGGGCCAGGACCTGCAGTACTTCGACCAGGCCAACAACGAGCGCTACCTGCCCTACGTCATCGAGCCCGCGGCCGGTCTGACCCGCGCGCTGATGACCTTCCTCGTCGACGGCTACGCCGAGGAGGAGGCCCCCAACGCCAAGGGTGGCGTCGACAAGCGGGTCGTGCTCCGCCTCGACCACCGGATCGCGCCGGTCAAGATCGCCGTGCTCCCGCTCAGCCGCAACGAGGCGCTCTCCCCGAAGGCGAAGGCGCTCTCGGCCGAGCTGCGCGCCAACTGGGCCGTCGACTTCGACGACTCCCAGTCGATCGGCAAGCGCTACCGCCGCCAGGACGAGATCGGTACGCCGTACTGCGTCACCGTCGACTTCGACACCCTCGAGGACAACGCGGTCACCATCCGCGAGCGCGACACCATGAAGCAGGAGCGCATCCCGCTCGAGGGCGTGAGCCGCTACTTCGCCGAGCGTCTGATCGGCGCCTGAGGCAGTAGGTCAACGCCGGGCCGTTACCACCTCGTAAACCTTGCAGGGGGCGTCCTGCCGCACGATCTCGAGAAGCGTGCGGCAGGATATCCCCATGCAACGAGCGGGGTCCGTACTCGCCGCATCCGTCACGGGTGCGGTCATGGTCATGTCAGTGATGGGGTGCAGCGGCACGGCGCCGAGGACGAACGCGCCCAAGCCGTCCGAGAGCGCCTCCGCCTCGCCCTCCGCCTCGCCGTCCGCGTCGGCCTCGCCGTCCGCCGGGGCGCTCACCGAGCCCGGTGCCGACCGCAAGCTGGGTGAGACCGCGACCGTCGAGTGGGCGCCCAAGGAGGGTGTCGACGGCAAGCTCTCGATCACCGTCGACAAGCTCGAGTCGACCTCCTACAAGCAGACCTTCTCCGGTTGGAAGCTCGATGAGGCGACGCTGTCACGCGCTCCCTACTTCGTACGCGCCACCATCAAGAACGACGGCAAGACCGACCTCGGTGGCTACGACGCACCGTTGTGGGGTCTCGACGGCGAGGGCAACCTGGTCGAGGCGGCCGCGTTCAAGGAGCCGTTCAAGCCCTGCGACGGCAAGACGTTCCCCAAGCCGTTCGCGCCCGGCACGAGCGTCAAGACCTGCCTGGTCATGCTCGTCCCCGACCAGGGCAAGCTCGTCGGTGTGAGCTTCCGGCCCTACGAGGAGTTCGACCCGATCACCTGGGAGAGCGACCCGACGCCCTACGTAGCCCCCAAGCCCTCGGGCTCTCCCTCTGCCTCGCCGACCTCCTAGAATTTCGTACGCTTCGGGGTTGGCCGGACAATGGAAGGCATGTCCCTTCCCGGCCCTCTCAAGCTCGGCAGCCTGACCGTCGACACCCCTGTGGTGCTCGCGCCGATGGCCGGCGTCACCAACGCCGCCTTCCGGCGCCTGTGCGCCGAGCAGGGTGCGGGTCTCTACGTGTGCGAGATGATCACCTCGCGCGGCCTGGTGGAGGGTGACCAGCACACCAAGGACATGCTCGTCTTCGACGAGGCCGAGACCGTACGCAGCGTGCAGCTCTACGGCACCGACCCGGTCTACGTCGGCAAGGCGACCGAGATCCTCTGCGCCGACTACGGCGTGGCGCACGTCGACCTCAACTTCGGCTGCCCGGTGCCCAAGGTGACCCGCAAGGGCGGCGGGGGAGCGCTGCCCTACAAGCGCGGCCTGCTCGGCGAGATCCTGGAGCATGCCGTGCGCGCGGCGGAGCCCTATGACGTACCGGTGACGATGAAGACCCGCAAGGGCATCGACGAGGCCCACCTGACCTACATGGATGCCGGCCGGATCGCCCAGGAGAGCGGCGCCGCAGCGATCGCGCTGCACGGGCGTACTGTCGCGCAGGCCTACTCCGGCACCGCCGACTGGGACGCCATCGCCGAGCTCAAGGCCTCGGTCGACATCCCGGTGCTCGGCAACGGCGACATCTGGGAGGCGGCCGACGCGATCCGGATGGTCGAGGAGACCGGCGTCGACGGCGTCGTCATCGGCCGCGGCTGCCTGGGCCGCCCCTGGCTCTTCCGGGACCTGGTGGCCGCTTTTGCCGGTGAGACGGTCAACGTCCTGCCGAATCTGGGCGAAGTGACCGACATCATGCGGCGCCACGCCGAGCTGCTCTGCGAGCACATGGGCGAGGAGCGCGGCTGCAAGGAGATCCGCAAGCACATCGCGTGGTACCTCAAGGGCTTCGGCGCCGGTGGTGAGCTGCGCCGGACCCTCGGCCTGGTGAACAGCCTTCAGGACCTCGACGAGATGCTCGCCAAGCTCGACCGGAACGAGCCTTTCCCCTCGTCACAGCTGGGTGCACCGCGTGGGCGCCAGGGTGCGCCGCGGGACAAGGTGGTCCTTCCTGAGGGGTGGCTCGACGACGCCGACGGGCGTGGCTGCGGGTTCGCGGAGAACGTGTCGGAGACCTCCGGCGGCTGAGGCTCCGGGGCTCGTTCGGACGGGTCTCGAGGGGCATTTCGAGCCCTCGGAATCAGTCGCTCGACAGGTACAAAACTACGCAAAAACTCGGTAAGGGAATTGGAATACCCCCTGTCGTGTGTGCTGTACTCATTGCCGTGCCGAGCCCCCACCAGCACAACCCTCGACGGGTTTCATCCGTTGAAACCGTGGGAAAACTCGGGCACAGACCATGTAGTCGAGCAAAGGATTGCGTGTGGCCGGCAGCCACAGAGGCGACACTCGGGCCGTCCGTAAGACCAAATCAATAGTTGCCAGCGCAGGGGTCGCGGTTCTCGCGACAGGCGTCGCAGTCGGCGCCGGAGCCGCATTCGCGGAGCCCACCACCCTGATCGCCAAGAACGCAGGCGCTTCCCTCTCCTCGACCAAGGCCAACGTGCCGAGCACCCGTGACGACGCGCGCGTCGCCGGGGACCGTCGCGAGACCGTCGTCAGCCGTGACGGAGGCGATCGCGATTCGGTCTCCTCGGTCGAGACGCTGACCAAGGGTCCCGAGCAGGTCGAGACCGGCACCGCCAAGGCGGTCAAGCGCTGGACCGAAGAGACGCTCAACCTCTGGTCCGCCTACGGCAAGCATGCAGCCCAGGACGGTGAGATCGAGGCCGGCGAGCTGGTCTACGCGACCGGGCGCACCGAGTCCGGCCGCGACGAGATCATCGTCGACGGCGAGGTCGCCTGGGTGACCAGCGGCCACCTCAGCGACGAGAAGCCCGAGACCACCGGCGTCGCCGCCGGCGTGAGCGCCGCCGCGTGCGGGGACTCCTCGGTCGAGAGCGGTCTGGTCTCCGACGCGGTCACCGTCTACCGCGCGGTCTGCAACGCCTTCCCGGAGGTCGCCTCGATGACCGTCGGTGGCTGGGACGCCCACGGTGAGCACACCTCGGGCAAGGCGCTCGACTTCATGACCGGCGACAAGGCGCTCGGCGACTCGATCGCCGCCTACCTGCAGCAGCACGCAGCCGAGCTCAACCTCTACGACATCATCTGGTACCAGCGGATCTGGACGCCGGTGCGTGCCTCGGAGGGCTGGCGCTCCATGGAGGACCGCGGGTCCGCCACCGCCAACCACTACGACCACGTGCACGTCTCCACGAACTGACGCGACTGGCCTCGAAGACAGGTCGGCCC
>NZ_JBHVGB010000132.1:0-17342 GCF_042801335.1 Nocardioides sp. NPDC057577
CGTCACTGCGACGGCCGGGCCGCTACCGTCGTCGGCATGAGTGCTGTCGAAGAGCTTCATGCCGCGCTGCGCGATGCCGGTGCGACGGTGGCCACGGCCGAGTCCCTGACCGCCGGGCGCCTGGCCGCGCTGCTCACCGAGCCTCCGGGCGCCTCGAAGACGTTTCGCGGGGGCTTCGTGACGTACGCGACGGAGCTGAAGCACACGCTGCTCGGTGTCCCCGTCTCGGTGATCGAGACCGTCGGGGTGGTCTCCGGGGAGTGCGCCGCGGCGATGGCCGCGGGGGCACGGGAACGGTCGGGGGCGACGTACGCGCTGGCGACCACGGGGGTCGCCGGGCCTGAGGAGCAGGAGGGAAAGCCCGTCGGGACGGTCTACGTGGGAGTTTCCGGTCCGCACGGTGAAACAACTGCGAGTCTCGGGCTGTCGGGCTCGCGCGCGGAGATCCAGCGTGATACGTGTTTGTTCGCTGTTGATGAACTACTCGGACTACTTCGGCGGGAACATCGAAGGGTCAGGTAGCGTTGGAGCCAGACGTCACCCAGATGTCGGTGACTTGTGAACTGTAGGAGGCTGACCGCAATGGTGCTCTTCCGTCGACTTCTCGGCGAGGTGCTTCGTGCCCAGCGGCTGGAGCGTGGGATGACCCTGCGTGAGGTCTCCGCGGAGGCGCGAGTCAGCCTCGGCTACATCTCCGAGGTGGAGCGTGGCCAGAAGGAAGCCTCCTCCGAGCTCCTCGCCTCGCTCTGCAGCGCGCTCGACGTTGCCCTCTCCGATGTTCTTCGCGACGTGTCCGACGCCGTGGCGCTCGAAGAGGCCACCATCCTCCGGATGCCCGTCCGCGCCGCGGCCGACGCCGCTGCCGCTTGATTCCTTCCCCAATCTGGGGGAGATTTCCGCATCCGTGTCTCAACGCGGATGGTTGCGTCTCCATGCCGACGTGAGCCCACCAGGGGCCCACGCGTTCATGGGGAGATGGTGCGATGAGCATGGCAGTCGAGAACGAGCTTCCGGGCCTGACGGTGCCGTCACCGCGTCTCGAGGGCGCCGCGCATTCCCCCGACCTGCTCGAGGCCGAGCTCTTCGGGCTGGAGGAGACCCTGAACATCCTTCGCGACGAGTTCACCTCGGTCGCTCCTGGCGAGCGGGCGCACGTCGCCCGCCAGATGCGTGACCTCCGGGTCCGGATCGCCCAGATCCGGATGCGGCTGCTCCACGGGGCCTAGGGCGCGCTCTACGCCTGGCAGCTCGCGCAGTAGTAGGCCGGGCGCTCCTTGCCCGGCTCGCCGACCCTGGCGACGGTCACGGTGCCGCCGCAGCGTCGGCACGTTCGGCGGCCGTAGACCCACATCTGACGGGAGCGTGACCAGTCGGCCTGCATCAGGTCGCGAGTGCGCTGAAGCATCCGTGGGAGTCGATCGCCGGCCTCCGCGACCGTACGCAACGGGCTGATCCCGGCGATGAAGCAGGTCTCGGCGGCGTAGATCGTGCCGATCCCGGCCAGGTTGGTCTGGTCGCGCAGCGCGTCGAAGAGGGGCCGCTCCGGTTGCCGGAAGAGGCGTTCGATGGCCGTCTCCGGGTCCCAGCCGTCGGCGAGGATGTCCGGGCCGAGATGGGCGACCAGCGGCTTCTCCTGGTCGCGGGGGACGAGGTCGACGATGCCGAGGAGGAAGCCGACCGCCTCGGTCTTCTCGGTGCGGAGCACCACTCGTGCCTGGAACCCGGGCTTGGGCCAGCGTCGGCCCACCTCGAGGATCCGCCAGGATCCCTCCATCTTCAGGTGGGTGTGCAGGGTCCACTCGCCGGTGCGGTGGTCGATCCGGGTCAGCAGGTGCTTGCCGTGGGTCACTGTCCCGCGCACGGTGCCGCCGGAGAGGTCCGCGGTGGCCAGCTGCGGGACCCGGAAGTCCGTACGTGTCAGGACCTGTCCCGCCAGCCCCTTGTCGAGCCTGCGGGCGGTCCGGAGCACCGCGTCCCCCTCTGGCATCGGTTCACCTGCTCGGCGAGGTGAGCCGGAGACCGCGCGGGGTGGCGATGAAGCCTGCGTACTGCAGCGCTTGGCGCAGCGGCGTCTCGCCGGAGCCGAGCAGCGGGGCGCCATCTGCCTTCTCGACGGTGAGCCGACCCAGCGCCCCTCGCCGAACTGCCTCGGCGAGCGCCTCGGCGGCCGGTTCGAGGAGGTTGGGGTCCTCGGACCAGGTCAGCAGCGTGCGGCCGCCGCGTTCGACGTACATCGCCAGCTCGCCGTCGACCAGCACCGCGATCGCGCCCGCCTTGCGGCCGGGCCGGTGGCCCTCCTCCGAGGCCGGCCAGGGGAGGGCGGCGCCGTAGGGGTTCGCGGGGTCGGTCGCGGCGAGTGCGAGGGCGACCGGTTTGTCGGCCGCCTCCACCCGGGAGAACGTACGCAGCCGGTCGACCGATCCTGCGGTGCCGAACTGGGCCGCACCCAGACCCTCGACGAAGTAACCCCGCCTGGCCCTTCCGGACTCCTCGAAGGCGCTGAGCACCTTGTAGACGGCGGCGAACCCGCCCGGGGTGCGCTCGGACTGGACCGCGCCGCGGGTGACCACGCCGTGCCGGTCCAGCAGCCGCTCGGCCGCCGCGTGGGCGCGCTTGGTCGGGTCGGAATCGGGCTCCGGCAGGATCGTCCAGCGCCCGGCGGTCTCCGGAAGGCCGGCCCGGGCCGGCATCCGCGTGCCGCCGGTGTAGCGGCCGCCGCGGGCTCGTGGCGGCGGTCTCCGGGAGCGGTGCGAGGGCGTGCCGGAACGGGTCAGCGCCCGCACCGGGAGCAGGGTGTCGTTGCTGACCCGTCCCGACCAGACCAGCTCCCACAGGGCCGCGCTCAGGTCGGCGTCGCTCGGTGTCTCCTCGGTCTGGGAGGAGACGGTCCGGGCGAGCTGGTGGAAGAACCAGGCGCCGCCGGGTTCGAGGGCTTCCAGGAGCCGTTCGGCGAGGGGCCCGGATGGCATCTCGGTGGGCGGTGGCAGGGTGAGGTCGGCGGTGTCGGCCGGGTGCAGGGAGACCCAGCCGTCGGTGCCGGGCAGGGTGCCGTGCCCTGCCCAGAGCACCTCACCTCCCGAGGTCAGCTCATCGAGGAACGCCGGCTCGTAGTCCACCACCCGCGCCGGCAGGATCAGGCTCTCCAGCGCGCTGGCCGGCACCGGGCACCCGGCCAGCTGGTCGACGACGCTCAGCACCCCGTCGACCCCGCGCAGCGCGCCCTTGCGTACGTTCGTCTTCTGCCAGGCCGGAAGGAACCTGCCCAGCGCCGCCGGCTCGACCGGCTCGACCTCCTTGCGCAGCCGGGCCAGCGAGCGTCGGCGCAGCATCCGGAGCACCTCGGCGTCACACCACTCCAGCCCGCTCCCGCCCGGCCGGAACTCACCGTCGAGCACCCGCCCCCGCGCCGAGAGCCGCGCCAGGGTGTGCCGGACGACTGCCTCTCCCAGCCCCAGCCGCGTGGCGACGTCGGTGGAGGTGAACGGACCGTGCGAGCGTGCATAGCGAGAGACCAGGTCGCCGACCGGGTCCTCGACGGGCTCGGTGAACGCCGACGGTACGCCCGGAGGAACCGCCACCCCCAGTCCGTCCCTGAGCCTGGCCACATCCTCGATCACCGCCCATCGAGCCTCTCCTGCCACCCGCACCTCGACCACCCGCCGAGCGTTGGCGAGCTCTGCGAGCACCTCGGGAATCCCATCGCCCTCGCTGGTCGAGCCGGATTCGTGAGGAACGAACGAATCCGGCTCGAGACCAACACGGTTCCCGTCGGCGCTCGAGTCGACCGTGTTGGTCTCGACACCGCTCGCTTCGCTCGCGGGCTCGACCAGCGGTGACGACGCGGTGCGGGCGGTGATCTCGTCGAGGGTGAGGGGGCCGATGGTGCGGATGAGGTCGGTGATGCCTTCGGTGCCACGGGCCTTCCTGCCGGGAGCCAGGCGCTGGAGCTCGGACTCGACCTCGGTCAGGACTTCCGGGTCGAGGAGCTCGCGGAGCTCGGCTCGACCCAACAGCTCGGCGAGGAGGCCCTGGTCGAGGGTGAGAGCGGCGGCGCGGCGCTCGGCCAGGGGCGAGTCGCCCTCGTAGAGGAACTGGGCGACGTAGCCGAAGAGCAGCGACTGGGCATAGGGGGACGGGGAGGGCGTGGCGACATCGACGATCGATATCTCGCGGCGTTCGATGCGCCGCAGGAGGCCGACCAGGGAGGGGAGGTCGTAGACGTCGCGGAGGCACTCGCGTACGGCCTCGAGGATGATCGGGAAGCTCGGGTACTGCGAGGCGACCTCGAGCAGGGCGGCGGAGCGCTGGCGCTGCTGCCACAGCGGCGAGCGGCGGCCGGGGTCGCGGCGGGGCAGGAGCAGGGCTCGCGCCGCGCACTCGCGGAAACGGCTGGCGAACAGTGCCGACCCGCCGACCTCGGTCGTGACCAGGTCCTCGATCTCGTCGGGCTCGAAGACGATGATCTCGCCGGTCGGTGCCTCGGCGTCGGTGTCGGGGAGCCGGATCACGATGCCGTCGTCGCTGTCGATCGCCTGCCCGTCGACCCCGTAGCGTTCCCGGATCCGGGCGTTGATCGCCAGCGCCCACGGCGCGTGCACCGGGCGGCCGTAGGGGGAGTGGACCACCAGTCGCCAGTCGCCCAGCTCGTCGCGGAAGCGCTCGACGACGATAGTGCTGTCGGAGGGGAGGACGTTGGTGGCCTCGGCCTGTTCGTGCAGGTAGGTGACCAGGTTGGCGGCGGCGTAGGCATCCAGGCCGTCCTCCTGCGCGCGCGCCTCCGCCTTCTTCGCGGGCAGCGCGGCGAGCTCGCGGGTGTAGGCGCCGACGGCCTCGCCGAGCTCCGCGGGCCGGCCGAGCGAGTCGCCCTTCCAGAACGGCAGCCTCCCTGGAATGCCGGGAGCCGGGGTCACCAGCACCCGGTCGTGGGTGATGTCCTCGATCCGCCAGCTCGTCGCGCCCAGCGCGAAGACGTCGCCGACCCGCGACTCGTAGACCATCTCCTCGTCGAGCTCGCCGACCCGCCGGCCCACCCCCTCACCGACCAGGTAGACCCCGAAGAGCCCGCGGTCGGGGATGGTGCCGCCGCTGGTGACGGCCAGCCGCTGTGCTCCCGGACGACCGGTCACGGTCCCGGCGACCCGGTCCCACACGATGCGCGGTCGCAGCTCGGCGAACTCCTCGCTCGGGTAGCGCCCGGCGAGCAGGTCGAGGGTCGCGTCGTAGGCGGAGCGGGGGAGGGTCGCGTACGACGCCGTCCGCCGGACCGTCGTGAACAGCTCGTCGACGTCCCAGGTGTCCAGGGCGGTGGCCGCGACGATCTGCTGGGCGAGTACGTCGAGCGGGTTGGTCGGGAGGCTCATCGACTCGATCAGGCCCTGCCGCATCCGCTGCACGCTGACCGCGGTCTGGGCGAGGTCGCCGCGATGCTTGGGGAAGAGCACCCCGCGGGAGACCTCACCGACCTGGTGGCCGGCCCGCCCGACGCGTTGGAGAGCGGAGGCGACGCTGGGCGGTGACTCGATCTGGACGACGAGGTCGACCGCGCCCATGTCGATGCCGAGCTCGAGGCTGGAGGTGGCGACCACCGCCGGCAGCCGGCCGGACTTGAGGTCGTCCTCGATCAGCGCGCGCTGCTCCTTCGACACGCTGCCGTGGTGAGCCTTGGCGATCACCTGCGCCGCACCGTGCGACTGACCCGACTGCGCCATCACCTGCGCGGGCGGCGGCCCGGTCTCGAACACCCGGTCGGAGGCGATCTCGTTGAGCCGCGCGGTCAGCCGCTCCGCGATCCGGCGCGAGTTGGCGAAGACGATGGTGGAGCGATGGGCGGTGACCAGGTCGGCGACGTGCTCCTCCACGTGCGGCCAGATCGAGGAGGCCCGCTGCGGATCCTCCTCGTCCTCGTCGTAAGGGCTCGGCGCGGTCATGTCCTCGACCGGCACGACCACGCTGAGGTCCCACCGCTTCTCGGCGGGTGGCGCGACGATCTCGACGGGCTGGGCACCGCCCAGATAGCGGGCGACCTCCTCCAGCGGGCGCACGGTTGCCGAGAGCCCGATCCGCTGCGCCGGTGCGTCCAGCAGCGCGTCGAGGCGCTCCAGGGTGAGCGCCAGGTGGGAGCCGCGCTTGGTCGCCGCGACCGCGTGGACCTCGTCGACGATCACCGTCTCGACGCTGCGCAGGATCTCGCGCGCCTGGCTGGTCAGCATCAGGAACAGCGACTCGGGCGTGGTGATCAAGATGTCCGGGGGAGCGGTCGTCAGGCGCCGCCGGTCGGCCGCGGTCGTGTCGCCGGACCGCACCCCGACGCGCACCTCGGGCGCGTCCACCCCCAGCCGCTCGGCGGTCTGCCGGATCCCCACCAGTGGCGAGCGCAGGTTGCGCTCGACGTCGACGCCGAGCGCTTTGAGCGGCGAGATGTAGAGCACCCGGCAGCGCTGCTTCTTCTCAGGCACCGGCTCGGTGAGCAGCTTGTCGATCGACCACAGGAACGCGCTCAGCGTCTTGCCCGAGCCGGTGGGCGCCACCACCAGCGCGTTGCGCCCCGCCCCGACGGCCTCCCAGGCACCGGCCTGAGCCGCGGTCGGCGCCGCGAAGGCAGCCGCGAACCACGTACGTGTCGGGTCGCTGAACCGCGCCAACGCCTGGGACGTGTCGCTCATAGGGACAAACTTAGTCGCGACCACCGACACTCAGCGGCCACACTGACCTCATGCATCTCATCAACCTCTTCGGCCCACCGGCGGTCGGCAAGATGAGCGTGGGCCGGGAGATCGCGGCACGTACGCCGTACCGTCTCTTCCACAACCACGCCACGATCGAGCCGCTGCTGGAGGTCTTCGACTGGGAGATGCCGTCGTTCGGGATGCTCAAGGCCGAGTTCCGGCGACGGGTGATCGAGGAGGCGGTGGCCTCCGAGCTCCCGGGCCTCATCTTCACCTATGTCTGGGCGCTCGAGGTCCCCGAGGACGCGGAGGCCGTCACCAGGCTGGTTGCTCCCGTGGTCGAGGCGGGCGGGAAGGTCGACTGTGTCGAGCTGTACGCCGATCTGCCGACCCGTCTGAGTCGCGAGGGCACCCCCGAGCGGCTGGCCGCGAAGCCGTCCAAGCGCGACACCGAGTGGGCGAGGGCCAACGCCGTGGACTGGAACGAGCGCCATGTGCTCTCGACCGGCCCGGAGATGCCGTTCCCGCTGCGTTTCCCGCACACCGTGGTCGACAACACCCGTCTGTCCGCGGCCGAGACCGCCGAGGAGATCATCACCCGCCTCGGACTGCCGATCAGTCCCTGATGTGCCGGAGTCCTGAAACCAGGGCGCGCTCGGCGCCCAGGTGTGGTCCAATCCCGCTGTGGACCTCGCGCTCGACCTGACCGACCGCGCCGTGCGATCCGCGTCGCTCTACCAGGCCCTGCGCGACGCGATCGGCGACGGCAGGCTCAATGTGGGCGACCGGCTGCCCGCGAGCCGCGCGCTGGCGTCCGATCTGGGGATCTCACGCACCACCGTCGCGACGGTCTACGAACGCCTGGTCGCCGAAGGGTTCCTGGAGTCGCGGGTGGGCTCGGGGACGTACGTCGCGGCTGTCGCGGGAAGCCCCAGGGCCGGCGCCCCCGGGGCGCTGACCCCGCGACCGGGCTGGCGCTGGGCCCCACGGCCGACGAGCGCGGAGGCTGCGGTCCCGGCGTACGACCTGCGGGTGGGGATCCCCGACGCCGAGCTCTTCCCGTTCGACACCTGGCGACGGATCCTCGCGGCCGAGTCGCGGCTGCGCGGCCACAACCCCGGCACCTACGCCTCGCCGGCGGGACTGCCGAGGCTGCGCGAGGCGCTGGCGCACACGGTGGCCTACCACCGTGGGGTGCGGGCCGACCCGGGACAGATCGTGGTCACCAGCGGCACCCAGCAGGCGCTCGATCTCGTCGCCCGGGTGCTGCTGGAGCCGGGCGACATCGTCGCCGTGGAGGACCCCGGCTACCCGTCCGCGCTCGACCTCTTCGCCTCCCACGGCGCCCGGGTGGTGCCGGTCCCGGTCGACTCCGAAGGGCTGGTCGTCGAGCAGATACCGGAGCAGGCCCGGCTCGTCTACACGACCCCGAGCCACCAGTTCCCGCTCGGCGTACGCCTCTCCCTCCCACGCCGCCGAGCCCTCCTCGCCTTCGCGAACACGCATGACGCGGGCATCGTGGAGGACGACTACGACAGCGAGTTCCGGTTCACCGAACGGCCCCTCGAGCCGCTGCACGCCCTCGACGACCAGGGCCGGGTGATCTATGTCGGGACCTTCTCCAAGTCGCTGCTCCCCAGCTTGCGTGCCGGCTATCTGGTCACCCCCGCCTCGCTGGTCGATGCGCTGCTCGCCGCCAAGCAGCTCACCGACGGCTTCGGCCCCGTCCAGCCCCAGGCCGCCCTGGCCCGGTTCCTGGAGGAGGGCCTCCTCGCCCGTCATGTGCGCAAGGCGTCCAAGACGTACGCCGAGCGCCGCTCGCTCCTCCTCGAGACCCTCTCCACGTGGCCGGTCGAGGTGCTCCCGTCGGCGGCCGGACTGCACCTGTCCGCCTACGCGGATCTCCCCGCCGACCTGCCCGAACGTGCCGCGGCCGAGGGGCTGGCGCTGGACACGATCGGCGCGCATCGGATGCTGCCCGGTCGTGACGGGCTGTTCCTAGGCTATGGAGCCGTCCGGACAGAGAGCCTGCCCCGCGGGCTCGAGCTCCTGGCCACCCTCGCGGGCTGGACGTGACCGGCCTCGTCTCGAGGTGGCCAGCGACCAGGCCAGACCGGCCCCGCCGCAGATCACCGGGCCGAGCAGGTGGGCGCCGGTGAGCCCCAGCAGGGCCAGCGCCGCGACCATCGAGCAGACCGCCGCCCACCAGGAGCCGGTGCCACGAGGGAGCAGCCGCAGCGCGGCCGCCGCCCCCACCACGTACAGCAGGGAGAAGGTCCCCGACGCCATCAGGAGGAGGGCATCGGTCGAGGTGCCGGCGACCCAGATGACCGCGAGCGAGCCGAGCGCGACGGCACAGATGGCGAGCAACGAGCGGCGCGGGATGCCGGACCCGGGCTCGGCCAGGAACCGCGGCAACGCACCGTCGCGGGCCAACGACGCGCCCAGCCGCGAGCCGCCGGCGAAGTAGGCGTTGATCGCCCCGATGGTCAGCAGCACCGCGACCACGGCGGTCACCGGGCGTGCGGGCTCCCCGAAGCCGAGGACGAGCAGGTCCGCCAGCGGCGCGGCACCGGAGGTGGACCCGAGCGAGGCGACCGTCGCGAACGCGATCCCGAGGTAGAGCACCGTCACGACCCCCAGCGCCAGGAACGTGGCCCGGCGGATGTCGCGCGCCGGGTCGCGGTACTCGGCCGAGAGCGAGGAGAGGATCTCCCACCCCGCGAACGCCCACACCAGCATCGCCGCCGCGGTGCCGACCGCACCCCATCCGTGCGGCGCGAACGGCGTCAGCCGCCCCAGGTCGGCGTGCGGCAGCGCCACCACGACCGCCACCGCGAGCAGCAGGGCGATGGCTCCGGCGATCGCCAGTTGCACGCCTCCGGACACCTTGATCCCGAACCAGTTCATCGCGGTGACCAGCGCGATGATCCCCGCCGTCGCGGCGAGGGACATGGTCCGGCCGCCGCCGAAGGCGTCGGCGACGTACGCCCCGCCGAACCCGGCCGCGACCGGCGCCCCCACGCCGATCGTCAGGTAGAACGCCCAGCCGACCATGGTCGCGACGTGCGGGTTGAAGGCGAGCCGTGCGTACGTCGCCACCCCGCCGCCGTCAGGATGCCGCGCCCCCAGCGCGGCGAAGGTCGCCGCGAGCGGCACCGAGAGCACGATCAGGGCCAGCCAGGCCACCAGCGAGGCCGGCCCGGCCTCGCTCGCCGCCAGCGCGGGCAGGGAGATGACACCGGTGCCGAGCACCGCACCGAGGGTGAGAGCCGCGCCCTGGGGCACGGAGAGTCCGTCGTTCTTCACGCCCCTGACGCTAGTGAGCGCGGCACCCGCTGCGCCCGGCCAATCAGCCCCTCGTCTCCTGGGCCAATCCGCCCTTAACGTACGTTGCGCCGCACCCGCTCCTCGTACGCCGCCCGCGCCGACGGGTCGACCCCCGCGAGCAGCTGCGAGGCGTTGGTCGCCCGGTCGATGAAGTCCTGGAACCGTCGCGGCATCGCCTGGGTGATCTTGGTCAGGGACTGGGCCCAGTTGGGCACCCAGACCTCGGGCCGCGGCTCGCGGATGACCGACTCGATCGCCTCCGCGACGTCCTCGGCGGTGACCGGCTTCATCCCCTTCGCCGCCGGCACCCCGTCGGCGAGCTCGGTCTGCACGACCGCGGGCAGGATGAGCGAGACGTCGACCCCTGAGGGCGCCAGCTCCATCCGCAGCGCCTCGGAGAAGCCGACCACGGCGAACTTCGAGGCCGAGTAGGTCGCCGCGTCCGGGACCGGCACCCGGCCGACGGCCGAGGCGACGTTGACGATGTGCCCCTGACCCCGGTCGACCATCGCCGGCGCGACCGCCTTGATCCCGTTGATCGGGCCGTGCACGTTGACCTCGAAGATCGCCCGGGTGAGCGCGTCGTCCTCCTTCAGGACCGAGCCGAGCGGCATGATCCCGGCGTTGTTGACCAGCACGTCCCACGGTCCCAGGTCCGCGACCGACTCGAGGAACGTACGCCAGGAGGCGGGGTCGGTGACGTCGAGATGCGCGGCCACGACCCGCGAGCCGAACTCGGCGGTCACCTCCTCGAGCAGGTCCGGGTCCAGGTCGCCCACAGCGACCTTCGCGCCGGCGCGGGCGAGCCGCTCGACGGTGGCGCGACCGATGCCGCGCGCGCCGCCGGTGACGATGACGGACATTGCCTCGACGGGACGGCTCATGACTCTCCTTCGGTGGTGCGGACCATGCTGCGTACGGCCTTTCTGTCGGTCTTGCCCACGCTGGTGACGGGGACGGCGTCGAGGATCAGCACCTCGCGGGGGTACTTGTGCGGCGCTAGCCGCGTCTTGGCGAAGGCGATCAGCTCCTCGGGGGTGGTGCGTGCGCCGGGATGAAGGGCGACTGCCGCGACCACCTCCTCGCCTCGCTGGGTGTCCGGGCGTCCGACCACCGCGGCGGCGGTGACGGCGTCGTGGGCGAGCAGCGCGTCCTCGACGTCGCGCGGGAAGACGTTGAACCCGCCCCGGATGATCAGGTCCTTGATCCGGTCGTCGACGTAGAGGTACCCGTCGGCGTCGAAGTGGCCGATGTCGCCGGTGCGCAGCCAGCCGTCGACGACGGTCGCCGCCGTCTGCGCAGGGTCGTTCCAGTAGCCCTGCATCACCCCGGGACCACGCACCCAGATCTCGCCCTCCTCGCCGGTCGGGACCGCTTCGCCATCGGGGCCGGCGATGATCACCTCGGCGTGGGAGAGCGGCTTGCCGACGCTGCCCGGCCGCGACTCCTCGAGGGTGGAGGCGGCGATGACCGCGCTCGACTCGGTGCAGCCGTAGCCCTCCAGGATGGACACGTCGAAGGCCTCCTCGGCCTTCTCCCGCAGCGCCGGCAGCAGCGGTGCGCCACCGCTGCCGAAGGAGCGCAGCGAGCTCAGGTCGTAGTCCTGGTAGGGCTGGTCGAGCAGCATCTGCAGCATCGAGGGCACCACCGTGCTCGACTCGACCCGGTGCTCCTGGGCGAGCTCGAGCCACCCCTTGGCGTCGAACCACCGCTGCAGCACCGAGCTCTGCGGCCTCGACGAGTGCATGCCGCTGATCACCACGATCAGGCCGTACGCATGGGAGAGCGGCAGCGGCAGCAGCCACCGTGTCGTGCCCTGGCTCTCCCCGACCCGGTGGAGGGCGTGCCCGGACTCCCACAGCCCGCGGTGGCTCAGCATCACGCCCTTGGCCCGCCCGGTGGTGCCGCCGGTGTAGAGCAGCGCCGCGAGGTCGTCGTCACCGCGCGGGGCGATGTCGATCGGGTCGGCGCTCTCCAGGATCTGGTACGCGACCAGGGCCCTGGGCTCCCCGCTGGTCGAGCCGCCGGAGCCGCTAGGCGAAGGCGTGTCGAGACCAACACGGTCCCCTCCGGCGCTCGATCGAGCTGTGTTGGTCTCGACACCGCTCGCTTCGCTCGCGGGCTCGACCAGCGGTGCTGGGACGTCTCCGGCCACGATGACGGTGAGGTCGAGACCCTCGGAGGCGGCCTGCACCAGCGGCAGCAGCTCGGGCGTGACGATGGCCGCCCTGGCCCCGGAGTCCTCGAGGATGTGACGCAGCTCGGGCGGGGTCTGCAGGAAGATCACCGGCGTCACCACCGCGCCGAGGCGCCACAGGGCGCGATAGCTGACGAAGACCTCCGGGGTGTTCATGGTGAGCACCACGACCCGGTCACCGGGCTCGATGCCGAGCCTGCACAGGCCGCCGGCGACCCGCGCGGACCGCTCGGCGATCTCCGCGGAGGAGTGCCAGGTGCCTTCGAAGAAGATCATCGGGTGGTCGCCGTGGCGGGCGTAGGACTCCTCGGCCAGCACCGCCAGGTTGTGCCGGCCCGGAAGCGCGCTCATCGTGCGCCCAGCTTCCGCAGTGCCTTGAGCTGCCCGTTGCCCAGCGCGACGAACTTCTCGACCGTCTGCCCCTTGAACGGCCCGATCGGGCCCATCCGGGAGGCCGCGAGGGTCTGGGCGTCGGTGAACTTCCGGATCCCGTCCGCGCCGTGGCGGCGACCGAGCCCACTCGATCCCATGCCACCCATCCCGGCCTCGATGCTCCCGGCAGCCAGGGCGGCGCCGTCGTTGATGTTCACCGCGCCCGCGCGGATGCGGCGGGCGATCATGTCGGCCTCGCGCACGTTCTTGCTGAACACGCTCGCCGAGAGCCCGGCCTCGCCCTGGTTGGCGATACGGACCGCCTCCTCGTCGCTGTCCGCGCGGTAGAGCGCGATGACCGGGCCGAAGGTCTCACCGAGACACAGGTCCATCTCGTCGCTCACGCCCTCCAGGACGGTCGGGGCGAAGGCGTACGGACCCACCTCGGCGAGCGGCTCGCCGCCGGCGAGCACGGTCGCACCCTTCGCGACCGCGTCGGTGACGTGGGCGGTGACCTTGTCGAGCTGCGCCTGCGAGGCCAGCGACCCGACGTCGGCGGAGTAGTCGAAGGTCTGCCCGACCACCTGGCTCTCCGTCTCGGCGACCAGCGCCTGGCGGAAGGTGTCGTAGACGTCCTCGTGCACCACCACGCGCTCGATGTGGACACACATCTGGCCGGTGTTGGCGAAGGCCGCCATCACCGTGCCGCGAGCGGCCTGGGCGAGGTCGGCGTCGCGGCGGACGATGAGCGGGTTCTTCCCGCCGAGCTCGAGCGAGGCGCCGATCAACCGGCCCGCGGCGCGCTGGGCCACGATCCGTCCGGTGGCCGTCGAGCCGGTGAAGGCGATGTAGTCGACGTTGTCGATGACCGCCTCGCCGGTGGCCGCGCCCGGCCCGGTGACGACCTGCCAGACGTGCTCGGGCAGCCCCGCCTCGGCCATCAGCGCCCTCGCCCACAGCAGCGTCAACGGCGCCTGCGGGTCGGCCTTGCTGATCACGGCCGCTCCGGCGAGCAGAGCCGGGACGGCGTCGCCGACCCCGAGATAGAGCGGGTAGTTCCACGGCGAGATGATCCCGACGACCTGCTTCGGCACCCGCACCTCCTTCACGGAGGTGATGCCGGGGATGGCCCCGCGCACGCGCTTGTCGGCGAGATAGGTGGGGCCTCGACGCGCGTAGTGGCGGGCGATGGTGCCGACCTGGAGGATCTCCTGCCAGGCGTGAAAGCGGGCCTTGCCCATCTCCCACTGGATCAGGTCGAGCACCTCGTCCTGGCGCTCGACCAGCAGGTCGTGGAACCGGAGCATGACCTCGGCACGGTCCTGGAAGTCGAGCGTGGCCCAGTCGGGCTGGGCCGCCCGCGCCGCAGCCGCGGCCTCGGTGACGTCCGCGGCGGTCACAGAGGGCACCGGAGCGGTCGGTAGGGCGTCGTACGGCGCGGTCGCGGTCAGCGTGCCGTCACCTCCGGAGACCGGGGCCGAGACCCACCGGGTCCAGGAGGCGAGCCGCGCCTCGTCGACCCATCCGGGACGTACGCTCTCGGCCGCGGTTGTCTTCGTGGTCATCGATCTCCTCAGATCCGGATCAGGTGGATGGGGTTGCCGTCCTTCGGGAACGGCAGCGAGCTGTTGTCGAGAGGGGCGCGGTAGCCGGGGGAGACGCTCCACCGGTAGTCGCGCAGGAGTCGGTGCAGGATCGACTTGACCTCCAGGCCGGCGAAGTAGAGACCGATGCACTTGTGCACCCCGCCGCCGAACGGCTCCCACGCCATCCGGTGGCTCTTGTCCTCGCGCCGGTGCGGCGCGAACCGCTCGGGGTCGAACACGGTCGGGTTGGTCCAGTAGTCCTCCATCATGTGGCTGAACTGGACCCCGACCATCACGCCGGTGTCGGCGGGGATGCGGACGCCGAGGAGGCGGGTCTCCTTGACCGTACGCCGGATCAGCGCGGGCACCGGGGCACGCAGCCGCAGCGCCTCCTTCATCACCAGGTCGAGGCTCTGCAGGCTCTCGAGCTCGGCCATGGTCGGCGCCGGACCGAGCGCGAGCGACTCCTCGCGGCAGCGCTGCTGCCACTGCGGATGCTGGCCGAGGTACTGCAGCATCGTCGAGGTGGTGATCGTCGAGGTGTCGTGGGCGGCCATCATCAGGAAGATCATGTGGTTGACGACGTCCTCGTCGCTGAACCGCTCGCCGTCGTCGGTCTCGATGTGGCACAGCACCGAGAAGATGTCGTCGCTCTGCTTCGCGCGTTTGGCGGGGAGGTAGTGGCGCAGGAACCCCTCGAGCACCTTCCGCCCACGGAACGCCCGGCCCCAGCGGGTCAACGGCACATCGGCACGTACGACGCCGGGGGCCGCCTGCACGCAGGCGATGAACGCCTTGTTGACCCGGTCCATCTCGGCGCGGCTGGTCTCGGACGCCCCACCCATGAAGATGTCCGCGGCGATGTCGAGGGTGAGCTGCTTGAGTCTCGGGTAGGCCGGGAACGCCGCAGTGTGGGCCCAGCCGCGCATGCCCTGCGCGATCGCCGGGTGCATCGCGGTCGTATACGTGGCGAGCCGGTCCCGGGTGAAGGCCTCCTGCATGATGCGGCGATGGGCGTGGTGCTCCTCGAGGTCGAGCAGCATCAGGCCACGGTCGAAGAAGGGCCCGACGATCTGTCCCCAGGCCGGCCCGTTGGCGTACGCCTTCTCCTTGTTGCGCAGCACCGCCTCGCACGCGTCCGGGCCGAGCGCGACCACCCCGGTCTCGCCGGCACGGAAGAACGGCGAGACCGGGCCGTACGTCTCCCACTGGTGCCGGTAGAAGCCGACCGGGTCGCGCGAGTAGTCCAGCAGCCGGCCGACCCAGGGGAGGCCGCGGTCGCCGGGCACGAGTCGTGGGACCTCGCGGAGCGCCTCGGTCGCTGTCATGGTGCCTGATCCATCGTCTGACCTCCCGGTCCCGAGTGACGTGTCCGAGGTTAGTCAGGTAGAACGTGTTCCCGCAGCCGTTCGGCGGGCATGGATGCGCCTCGGGCGTTGTTGAGGTGTTTGTGGAGAGCTACGAATCAGTGGTGATCGGTGCCGGTCAGGCCGGTCTGTCGGCTTCCTACCACCTCAGCCGGCTGGGCGTACGCCACGTCGTGCTCGACGCCGAGCGGCGCCCCGGCGGCGCCTGGCAGCACCGCTGGGACTCGCTCACCATGCACGACGTGCACGGCGTCGCGGACCTGCCGGACGGGCGGGCGCCGGGGGAGTCGGGCGAGCGCGCCAACGTCGCGGTGCCGGGCTGGTTCGGTCTCTACGAGTCTCTGCACGATCTTCCGGTGGAGCGCCCCGTCTCGGTGACGTCGGTGACCTCCGTCGGTGACCTGCTGGCGGTGCACTCGGCCGACGGTCGCACCTGGTTCACTCGTACGCTGGTCAACGCGACCGGGACCTGGACGCGACCGTTCGTCCCGCACTACCCGGGGGCCTCGACCTTCCTCGGGGAGCAGGTGCACACCCACGACTATCCGGGCGCTGCGCACTTCCGGGGCAAGCGCGTCGCCGTCGTCGGCGGGGGAGCCTCGGCGGTGCAGTTCCTCGGCGAGCTCGCGCCGGTGACCTCGGTGCTGTGGGTGACTCGACGTGAGCCGGTCTGGCGCACCGACTTCGACGCCGAGCGCGGACGCGAGGCGGTGGGTTTGGTGGCTGAGCGGGTCGAGGCCGGGTTGCCGCCCGCGAGCGTCGTCAGCGTCACCGGTCTCTCGCTGCGTCCGCAGGAGCAGGAGGCCGCGCGGCTCGGGGTCTACGAGCGCCGGCTGCCGATGTTCAGCCTCATCGAGCCGTCCGGGCTGCGGTGGTCATCCGGTGCGTACGAGCCCGTCGAGGCGATCCTGTGGGCGACCGGGTTCCGGCCGGCCGTCACTCACCTCGCTCCGCTTCATCTGCGAAGCTCGCACGGAGGGATCCCGCTGCTGCGCGGCTCGGCCGACGTCCAGACCGCCGTCACCGCTGCGTACGACCCGCGGGTCCAGCTCGTCGGCTACGGCCCGTCGGCCAGCACCATCGGAGCCAGCCGTGCCGGCCGTGCCGCTGCCCTCGCGGTCAGGCGACAGCTGACCGAGGACGGTCAGCTCGCGACTGGGTGAGTCGTCCTCACAGTGAGCCGAGGTCGGCCGAGATCCAGTGCTCCGGCGTGAGCCGGATCGTCACCTCGGGCGGAAAGCCCGCCGCCTGCGCGAGGTAGGCGTCGGCTGCTTCGGGCGGCAGGTAGCGCCGCGCCATCGCCTCCGCTTCGCCCTCTTCCGCATCCGCGATCCGCACCGGCCCTTCGACCGACACGTAGCGGACCGTCGGGTCCAGGCGCTCCACCATCAGCGTGCAGCGTCCTGCTGCCGCGATCAGCCTGGTCTTCAGCGAGTCCTTGCCGGTGACAAACCATGCGTCGCCGTCGGGGGTGTAGTCGTACCAGATCGGGACGGTCAGGGGCGCTCTTCCGTTCTCTCGGGCTACTGAGAGTGCTGCGATCAGGGGTTGGGTGAGGAGCTCTTGGCGGTCTTGTCGTGAGATGCCCATGTTTCGACCGTACGGTGTCCAGCCATCCTGCTGCTCGACCTCGACCTCGCCCTCGCCGCTGGTCGAGCCGCGAGCGCCAGCGAGCGTGTCGAGACCAACACGGTCGCTTTCGGGGCTGGTTCTTCTTGGGACCGTGGGCCGCCGACCCTTGCTTGGAGGGTCTTCTCGACGGGCCCCGGAGTAAAGGACGGCCTTCGGCCGCCGGCTTCGCCGGCCGCTTCGCGGTCCTTGACAC
>NZ_JBHVGB010000133.1:0-17300 GCF_042801335.1 Nocardioides sp. NPDC057577
GACCAGCCGACTCGGCGCCGGATGTGGTCAGGACGAGCCGACTCGGCGCCGCTTGACGCGCGGGGTGCTAGTTGGCGGTGTAGGTGCGCTGAGCGGCTTCGCCGGTCTTGCCGAGGGCCCTGGCCTTGCCGTCGCCGATCGCGACCTTGAGGGACCCGTCGGAGGTCTGTACGCGCAGGGGCGGGGTGACCTGGAGCACCTTGGACTCGCCGAAGGCGAGGTCGCCGCTGAAGACCACCTTGCCGCGCGAGTCGCGGACGACGACGTGGGCACCGCCACCGGCGGCGGAGACGGTCACCGGAACGGGCGACGACTTGCCGTAGGGGCTGTCGGTGCCGGCGGAGCCGTCGAGCTGGATCGCTCCGGCCTCGGGCTCGTGCTGGGTGCCGTCGATGACCAGGCGCGCGACCGACCAGACCAGGATCACCGCCATCACCGCGGCCACCAGGACCGACCAGGACGGGCCGCCACGCATCCGCCGGACGGGGCGGATCGCCGCGCTGTGGGCGAGCTCGGCCTCGAAGACCGCGCGCGGGCTGACCGGGCCGGAGGCGTACTTCTCGTCATAGGTGCGCAGCAGCGGCGCGACCTCGATGCCGAGGACACGCGCCAGCGTGCGCAGGTGGCCGCGGGCATAGAAGTCGCCGCCGCAGGGGCCGAAGTCGTCGACCTCGATCGCCTCGATGACGTGCGGACGGATCCGCGTCCACTCGGCCAGGCCGTCCATGTCCAGGGCGAGCCGGCGGCGGGCGGCGGCGATCTCAGCACCGATCTCCGGGACCTTGGCCGGCACGACCTCGGTCACCTGGTCGTCGACGCCGTCTATCGAGAGCGCCTTGACGCCCTCGTCGGGCACCGCGACCGGACGCACGCCCTCGGGCGCGGAGTCCTCGTCGTCAGGCTCGATCGCGGAGACCTTGGTCTCCTCGTCGACATCGGCTTCCTCGACGTCCGCGTCGGCGAAGGCGGCCTCCGCCAGATCCAGCTGGAGCGCGTTGGCGCCGTGGACGGCGATGGTCTCCTGCGGCTCCTCGGGCACATAGCGTACGTCCACCCGGACCGCCGTCGAAGGCTCGCGCAGCGGTGCGACCGGCTCCGCCTTCGCCTCGCTCACGGGGCTCACCTCGGGCTCGGGCTCGGGGCCGGCCTCCGGCGTCTTCTCGTCCTGCTGAGTGTCCCGGTCCACCTGGTCCTGCTCCGCCTCGTCCGCCACGTCTGCGGCATTGATATCAGGCACGTCCAAGACCCGGAGCATCCGGGGGTTGGTGTCTCCGGCCTGCTCGGAGAGGGGCGGGCGGATCGCGGTGTCACCGTCGTCGGCAGCGTTCTCGTCGGCGCTCTGGGAGATGCTCTCGGAGCTGCTCTCGTCGGGGTCGGTCTCCGCGTCCTCCGCGTCGAGCCCGGGGTCGATCTCGACGACCTCGACGCCGTCGGCGGCGACGATCGCGATGGCCTCGGTGACGTCGTCACCGGCGCCCAGGACGCGGGTGGAGAGGCCGAGCGGGAGCGAGAACGGCAGGCCGTAGAGGCGCTCGGTCAGCATCGCCTGGCGCCGGGCGGTCGGCGAGAGCTCCTCGAGCACCTCGTCCTCGTCGTGCAGCAGCACGCCGATGCGACCGTCCTTCCAGAACCGCTCGATCCCGTCCGGGCGAGGGGTGTGCTCGACGGACTCGATCTTCGACCACGGGATGCCCTGCCAGGTCTGGCCGAAGCGGAGGCGTACGCCCTGCTCGTCGACGAGCAGCAGCGGCATCCGGGAGTCCCAGGCCGTCCAGCCCTGCACCGCCGCGACGACGAGCAGGATCAGACCGACCAGGTAGCCCTCGATGCCGCCGCGCATCACGAAGGCGATGCCGACGAGCAGCGACGCGAGCGCCACCACCAGCGCGAGGCGGCCGTTGCGGCGTACCTCGACGACATCGACGTCGTGTGTCTCGACAGCCTCGACGGTCTCGACAGGGTCGACAGGGTCGACAGCCTCGGCAGGGTCGACGGTCTCGACCGCCGGTGAATTCTCGCTCACATCTCCCCCTGGATCGTTGCGATGACGCCGTCGATCTCGTCCGGCTTGACGAGTACGTCGCGTGCCTTGGAGCCCTCGGAGGGACCGACCACCCCGCGCGACTCGAGGATATCCATCAGGCGGCCGGCCTTGGCGAACCCGACGCGGAGCTTGCGCTGCAGCATCGAGGTCGACCCGAACTGGGTCGAGACGATCAGCTCGATCGCCTGGATGACCAGGTCCATGTCGTCGCCGATGTCGTCGTCCAGCACCCGCTTGGACTCGGCCGGGGCGGTCACGTCCTCGCGGTAGGACGGCTCGAGCTGTCCCTTGACCGACTTCACGACCGCGTTGATCTCCGACTCGGAGACCCACGAGCCCTGCACACGGATCGGCTTGGAGGAGCCCATCGGCAGGAACAGACCGTCACCCTGGCCGACCAGCTTCTCCGCACCCGGCTGGTCGAGGATGACGCGCGAGTCGGCCAGCGACGAGGTCGCGAAGGCGAGCCGCGAGGGCACGTTGGCCTTGATCAGACCGGTGACCACGTCGACCGAGGGCCGCTGCGTGGCCAGCACCAGGTGGATGCCGGCGGCACGGGCGAGCTGGGTGATGCGTACGACCGCGTCCTCGACGTCGCGCGGGGCGACCATCATCAGGTCGGCGAGCTCGTCGACGATGACCAGCAGGTAGGGGTAAGGCGACAGGACCCGCTCGGAGTCGGGCGGAAGCTCCACCTTCCCGGCGCGTACGGCCTTGTTGAAGTCGTCGACGTGACGGAAGCCGAAGTTGGCGAGGTCGTCGTAGCGCATGTCCATCTCGCGTACGACCCAGGCCAGCGCCTCGGCGGCCTTCTTCGGGTTGGTGATGATCGGCGTGATCAGGTGGGGCACGCCCTCGTAGGCGTTGAGCTCGACCCGCTTGGGGTCGACCATGATCATCCGCACCTCGTCGGGGGTGGCCCGCATCAAGACGCTCGTGATCATGGAGTTGATGAACGACGACTTACCCGAACCGGTCGCACCCGCGACCAGCAGGTGGGGCATCTTGGCGAGGTTCGCGACCACGAAGCCGCCCTCGACGTCCTTGCCGACACCGGTGATCATCGGGTGGTGGTCGCCGCGCGCCGCGTTGGAGCGGAGCACGTCGCCGAGGGTGACGATCTCCTTGTCGCTGTTGGGGATCTCCACGCCGACCGCGGACTTGCCGGGGATCGGGCTGAGGATGCGTACGTCCGCTGAGGCCACCGCATAGGCGATGTTCTTCTGGATGCCGGTGATCTTCTCGACCTTCACACCAGATCCGAGCTCGACGATGTAGCGCGTGACCGTCGGGCCACGGGTGTAGCCGGTGACCGCGGCGTCGATGTTGAACTCCTCCAGCACCGCCTGGAGCCGGTTGACGATGTCGTCGGAGGCCTTGGAACGAGCCTTGTGCGGCGATCCCGGCTTGAGCAGGTCGCTGCCCGGCAGCGTGTAGGCGACGTCGCCGGCGAGCATCAGCTGCTCAACGCGCTGGGGCAGCTCGGCGTGCGGCGGCGGCTCGAGGTCGCGCCGCTTGCCGGCCTTCGGTGCAGTGTCCGCGACGGCGGGCATGAGGCCCGCCGCGTCGCTCGGCACGGCCTCGTCGGGCTGGGTGTCGGCGTCGGAGTCCTCGTCGAGGGCGAGCGCGATGTCGAGCCCGTCCTTCTTGCGCTTCCTCTTCGGCTTCTCCTCCTCGAGGAGCGGCGTCTCGTAGGGCTCGAAGCCCTCGGGGTCGAAGGTGTCGTCGTCGGCGAAGAGCCTGCCACCCCGGCGCACCCGCCGGATGTTGGTGCCGCTCTCGCTCATCTCCTCGGGCGGCGTCAGGCCGAGCGCGCGGTCGCGCATCTCCACCAGGCGACTCGGCACCTGGTAGAGCGGGGTCCCGGTGATCACCAGGACCCCGAAGACGACGAGAAGCGAGAGGAGTACGACGACCACGGCCGTCGAACGCATGACGTCGAGCAGCAGGCTGGCCACGACGTAGCCGATCGCGCCGCCGGCCCACTGGAGCTCGGTGCTGTCGCCCGAGGTGGGCTGCGGGTTGCCGTTGGCGATCTGGATGATGCCGAGCGTGGCCATCAGGAACGCGGACCAGCCGATCGCGAGCCTGCCGACCGGCGCGGCATTGACCGGGTCGCGCATCAGCCGGACTCCGCCGACGACGAGCCCGACCGGCACCAGCCAGCCGACCTTGCCGACGACGCCCGCCACGGCGATGCGTACGACGTCGAAGAACTGCCCGCCGAGCTGGAACCAGACGCCGGCGGCGACGAGGACGGAGAGGCCGATCAAGAACAGGCCGGCACCGTCGCGCCGGTGCTCCGGCTCGAGGTCACTGGCGGCCTGACCGCCCACCCGGAAGATGGCCGCCACTCCCCCGGCGATCGCCAGCCACAGGCTCGCGATGGTGGAGATGATGGCGTCGAAGAGGACCGCGATCGGGCTGGGCCCGTTGCGTACGGCACGAGGTGGCGTACGGTTCGTCGTCTTCCGGTTGGCCGACTTTGCGGCGGGACGGCGCTTGTTCTGGCCTTTGTTCGGCGCTGCCTTTGAGCGGGCCCGGCTCGTGGCCGTTGCTCGCTTTGTCGTGGTCGTACTCCGGGGACGGGTGCTCTTGGTGGTGGTCGAGCTCCGCGAACCCGGCGGGGAAGACGTACGGGTCGCCATACAAGCAGGGTATTTGACCGAGCGGCCTGGCTCCGGGACCCCATGGGGGTGTGTTGCATCGGTGTAGTTTGCCGCCATGCAGAGCCTCGCAGTCCTCGCTGCCGTTCTCACCGCCGCCGACGCCGTGACTGACTGGACCTGCGTGTGGTTCGGGTGGCGTCGGATCCACTACGTCACCAAACCTCTGGTGATGGTGGGGCTGATGGTGCTGGTGGGACTGGTCAGCGACGGTGAGCCGGCAGCATGGTGGCTGGTCTTCGCCCTCTTCTTCGGGATGCTCGGCGACATCTCGATGATCGGGTCCTCAGCGCGGCGATTCCTCGGCGGCGTGGGGCTGTTCTTCGTCGGCCACCTGGCGTACGCCGTGACCTTCCTCGCCCTCGGCCTCGAGACCCCCGCGTGGTCCTGGGCCGGGATCGCGGTCGCGGTCGTGCTGGCGATACCGATGGGCCGGGTGCTCCGCGGCGCCCGGGAGATGGGCGGTCCCCCGATGGCGGCGGCCCTGGCCGCGTACTCCCTGGTCATCGCCACCATGCTCGTGCTCGGCTGGCTGACCGGGAGCGTGTGGATCGCCGCGGGTGCGACGATCTTCGTCGTCAGCGACACCCTGATCGGGCTCAACCTCGCCGAGCACGGCAACGCGCCGCCGCGCCTGACCAACGTGCAGATCATGGTGACCTATCACGTCGGCCAGGCGCTGATCACGGCTGGCGTGCTGCTCGCGCTCGCCTAGGCTTCGATCACGACAGGGACGATCATCGGGCGGCGACGGTGGGTGCTGGAGACCCAGCGCCCGAAGGTACGCCGGATGGCCTGCTGCAGCTGGTAGGTGTCGGTCGCACCCTCGGAGATCGCACGGTTGACCGCCTTGACGATCGGCTGCTTGATCGGCTCGAAGGCGTTGTCCGGCCACACGTGGCCGCGGGCGTGGATCTCGGGGCCGCTGGCGACCGTGCCCTTGACCGAGTCGACGACGACGATGATCGAGACGAAGCCCTCCTCGGACAGGATGCGGCGGTCCTTGAGCTCGGACTCGGTGACGTCGCCGACGGTGGTGCCGTCGACGAAGACGTAGCCGCACTCGACCTTGCCCGCGATCTCGGCCTTGCCGTCGATGAGGTCGACGACCACGCCGTCCTCGGCGTAGACGACGCTCTCCACGCCGGTCTGGCGGGCCAGGTCGCCGTTGGCGAGCAGATGGCGCACCTCGCCGTGGACGGGCATCACGTTGCGCGGGCGGACGATGTTGTAGCAGTAGAGCAGCTCACCGGCGCTGGCGTGACCGGAGACGTGCACGAGGGCGTTGCCCTTGTGGACCACGTTGGCGCCGAGGCGGGCGAGGCCGTTGATCACCCGGTAGACCGAGTTCTCGTTGCCCGGGATCAGGCTGCTCGCGAGCAGGACGGTGTCGCCCGGCTCGATGTGGACGAAGTTGTGGGTGCCGTTGGCGATCCGCGACAACGCCGACATCGGCTCGCCCTGCGAGCCGGTCGAGACCATGACGACGCGCTCCGGCGGCAGCTCGGCGAGCTCCTTGGCGTCGACGATCACGTCCTCGGGCACGTGCAGGTATCCGAGGTCGGAGGCGATCTGCATGTTGCGGACCATCGAGCGACCGACGTACGCCACCTTGCGGCCGTGAGCGACCGCACTGTCGAGCACCTGCTGGACGCGGTGCACGTGGGAGGCGAAGCAGGCCACGATGATGCGCTGGTCGGACTCGCGGAAGACCTGCTCGATCGCGGGCGCGATCTTCTTCTCCGCGGTCGTGAAGCCGGGGACCTCGGCGTTGGTGGAGTCGGTGAGGAACAGGTCCACACCCTCCTCGCCGAGCCGGGCGAACGCGCGCAGGTCGGTGATCCGGCCGTCCAGCGGCAGCTGGTCCATCTTGAAGTCGCCGGTGTGCAGCACGAGCCCGGCGCCGGTGCGGATCGCGACCGCGAGCGCGTCCGGGATGGAGTGGTTGACGGCGACGAACTCGAGCTCGAAGGGCCCGAAGGAGATCGTGTCGCCCTCGCGTACCTTGTGCTGGACCGTCTCGCGCAGGCGGTGCTCGCGCAGCTTCGAGCCGAGCAGGGCCAGGGTCAGCTCGGAGCCGACCAGCGGGATGTTCTGCCGCTCGCGGAGCAGGTAGGGCGTCGCCCCGATGTGGTCCTCGTGACCGTGGGTGAGGACCAGCGCCTCGATGTCGCCGAGCCGGTCACGGATCGGGCCGAAGTCGGGCAGGATCAGGTCGACGCCGGGCTGCTGCTCCTCGGGGAAGAGCACGCCGCAGTCGACGATCAGCAACCGGCCGTCGTACTCGAAGACGGTCATGTTGCGGCCGACCTCGCCGAGGCCGCCGAGAGGGGTGACCCGCAGGCCGCCCTTGGGGAGCTTGCCGGGTTCGGTCAGCTCCGGGTGTGGGTGAGACAAAGGCGTTCCTTCTAGAGAAGGCCAGAGGCCTCCAGCCCGGCTCGCAGCGCCTCGACCTCGTCCGCCTCGAGCGCCACCAGGGGCCCTCGTACGTTGCGGTTGTCGATCACGCCGGTCAGCTCGAGAGCGGCCTTGGCGGTGGTGGCTCCGTAGTTCGGGACGCCCATGATGGCGTCGATCGCGGGGAGCATCCGCGCATAAGTCTTGCGGGCGGTCTCGATGTCGCTCGCCGCGAAGGCGTCGATCATCGTCCGCGTCTGGTCGCCGAGCACGTGGGCGGCGACGCTGATCACGCCGACGGCGCCGTGCGCCAGCCAGGCGAGGGTGAGCGCGTCGTCACCGGAGTAGATCGAGTAGCCGAGGTCGAGCAGCCTGGTGCCGCGCGGGAAGTCGCCGGCGGCCTCCTTGACCGCGACGACGGTGTCCCAGGTGATCGCCTCGCGGTAGGTGTCGAGGGTGATCGGGGAGCCGGTGCGGCCGGGGACGTCGTAGAGGATGACCGGGGTGTCGGTGGCTCCGACGACCGTGCGGAAGTGCTCGCGGATGCCGCGCTCGCCCGGCTTGTTGTAGTAGGGCGTCACCAGCAGCAGGCCGTCGGCGCCGATCGACGCCGCCTGCTTGGCGAGCTCGACGGTCGTGCGGGTGTCGTTGGTGCCGATGCCGGCCACGATCTTGGCGCGGTCGCCGACGGCGTCCTTGACCGCGGCCAGGATCTCGCCGTCCTCGGCGGGGGTGGTGGTCGGCGACTCGCCGGTGGTGCCGGAGACGACGATGCCGTCGTGGCCGTGGTCGACCAGGTGCTTGGCGACTTTCTGAGTCTGCTCCAAGTCGACCGAGCCATCGTCGTTGAACATCGTGACGAGTGCGGAGAGCACGGTGCCGAAGGGAGCATCAGTCATGGCGTACAGACTATCGTCAGACGCGCGGCATGACCTCGTCGGCTACGAGTGCGAGATGGTCCAGATCGCTCAGGTCCAGCACCTGGAGGTAGATCCGGGTCGCGCCGACGTCCTCGAACCGCTTGATCTTGGCGACCACCTCGTCCGGGGTCCCGGCCAGGCCGTTCTCACGAAGCTCGGCGGGCTCGCGTCCGATCGCCCGCGCACGGGCGGCGATCTCGTCCTCGTCGCGGCCGACGCAGAGCACCTGAGCGGCGGAGTGGACCATCGAGTCGTCCCGGCCGGCCGCCTCGACGAAGCGCCCGACGTTCTCGAACAGCGCCTGGGACTCCTCGACGGAGACGAACGCGGCGTTGAACTCGTCGGCGAACGTGGCGGCCAGCGTCGGCGTACGCTTCTTGCCACCGCCGCCGACGATCACCGGGATCGAGCCGGCGTGGCCGCGGGTCTGGACGGGCTTCGGCAGGCCCGGGCTCTCCTTGATCGTGTAGTGCTTCCCGTTGAAGTCGAAGGTCTCCCCCGGCTCGGTCGCCCACAGCCCGGTGATGATCTCGAGCTGCTCCTCCAGCCGGTCGAACCGCTCCCCCAGAGCCGGGAACGGGATCCCGTACGCCTCGTGCTCCTGCTCGAACCAGCCCGCCCCCAGGCCGAGCTCGACCCGGCCCTCGGACATGTCGTCCACGTTGGCGGCCTGGATCGCCAGCACACCCGGGAGGCGGAAGGTCGCCGAGGTGACCAGCGTGCCGAGTCGGATCGTGCTCGTGTCGCGGGCCAGGCCGGCGAGCGTCGTCCACGCGTCGCTGGGTCCGGGCAGCCCGTCGACCGAACCCATCTTCAGGTAGTGGTCGGAGCGGAAGAACGCCCCGAACCCCAGCTCCTCGGCCTTCTGGGCGACAGCGACGATGTCGGCGTAGGACGCCCCCTGCTGGGGCTCGGTGAAGATGCGCAGCTCCATGCCGTTTACCTTAGAGGGGCGCAGACCTACTCGCGCGTTCGGGAGCGAGGCAGGGCCGGAGCACGGGCGAGGAACACCCGGTCGTACGCCTCGTGCGGCTCTCGCTTCGTCTCGACCCACTCCGCCTGGTCGAACGGCGGGTAGAGGACGTCACCGACCGGTTCGAGGTGGACGCGGGTGATCACCTGCTCGGTGGCGTACGGGAGGGCGGCCTCGTAGACCTGCGCTCCCCCGGCGACGATCGTGTCGCCCTGCTCGGCGGCGGCCAGCGCGAGGGCGGTGTCGATGTCGTGGGCGACCAGGACACCGTCGTAGGCCCAGTCCTTGTCCTTGGTCAGCACGACGGTCGTGCGGCCAGGGAGGGGGCGGCCGATCGACTCGAAGGTGGTGCGGCCCATGACGAGCGTGTGGCCCATCGTGATCGCCTTGAACTCGGCCTGCTCCCCCGGGATCTTCCAGGGGATGTCGGGGCCGTTGCCGATGACCCCGTTGTCGGCCACCGCGGCGACCATGACGATGCGTTCAGACGGCAATGGGAGCCTTGATGACGGGGTGCGGGTCGTAGCCCTCCACCGTGATGTCGTCGAGCTCGAAGGCGTCGATGTCCTTGACCTCCGGGTTGAGACGGAGCGTCGGCAGCGGACGGGGCTCGCGGGTGAGCTGGAGGCGGGCCTGCTCGAGATGGTTGCTGTAGAGGTGGGCGTCGCCGAGGGTGTGCACGAACTCACCCGGCTCGAGGCCGGTCACGTGGGCGACCATGTGGGTGAGCAGGGCGTAGGAGGCGATGTTGAACGGCACCCCCAGGAACACGTCGGCGGAGCGCTGGTAGAGCTGCAGGCTCAGCTTGCCGTCGGCGACGTAGAACTGGCACAGCGTGTGGCACGGCGGCAGCGCCATGTCGTCGATGTCGGCCGGGTTCCAGGCGCTGATGACGTGGCGGCGGCTGTCGGGGTCCTGCTTGATCTGGTCGATGATCCGGGCGATCTGGTCGACATGACGGCCGTCGGGTGTGGGCCAGGAGCGCCACTGGTAGCCGTAGACCGGCCCCAGGTCGCCGTTCTCGTCGGCCCACTCGTCCCAGATCGTGATGCCGCGCTCCTGGAGCCAGCGCACGTTGGTGTCGCCGCGCAGGAACCACAGCAGCTCCCCGAAGACCGATCGGGTGTGGACCTTCTTCGTGGTCAGCAGCGGGAAACCCTCGCTGAGGTCATAGCGGGTCTGGTGACCGAAGACGCTGATCGTGCCCGTCCCGGTGCGGTCGGACTTCTCCACACCCTCGTCGAGGATGCGGGTCAACAGATCGAGGTAGGACTGCACGGCCCCAGCCTAGGTCAGAGCTCGACCGTGCCGTGGATGGTGGTCAGTGTGTCTCCGCCCACCCACACCTGGCCGCCGGCCCTCTCGATGTGCACGCGGCCGCGCCGTCTCATGACGGTCCCCTGCGAGGCGAGGTACGCCTCCGGGAGCCGCGACCCCGCCAGCCACTGTCCCAGCGCGGCGTTGAGCGACCCGGTGACCGGGTCTTCGAAGGCGACACCGTCGGCCGGGAAGAACGCCCGGACCTCGACAGCGCACTCGCTGCCCTCGGGGTAGCGGCCGACCAGGCCGACCTTGTGATCTCCCAGCGCAGCGTGGTCGGGGGTAACGGCCAGGACGGCCTCCGCGTCGGCGAGCATCACCCCGACCCAACCCGGGCCGTTGTCGCACCACCGCGCGTCCTGGATGTCGTCCCGGGCGATCCGCAGTCCCCTCGCGATGGCGTGGAGGGTGTCCTCATCGACCTCGCCGCCGCGGATCAGCTCGGGTGCCGCGAAGGCGATCCGCTCATCACGGCGCAGCTCGACGAGCCCGACACCACACTCCTGCACCAGGCTCGCGCCCTTCGGCTCTCCGCCCGCCTCCAGCCAGGCGTGCGCCGAGCCGAGCGTCGGGTGGCCAGCGAACGGCAGCTCACCGCTGACCGTGAAGATCCGCAGCCGGTAGTCGGCCGCCGGATCCGTCGGCGCCAGCAGGAACGTGGTCTCGGACAGGTTCGTCCACCGCGCGAAGGCGGCCATCTGCTCGTCGGTGAGGCCGTCGGCCCCGTGGACGACCGCGACCGGGTTGCCCAGCAGCGGCTCGGCGGTGAAGACGTCGACCTGGCGGAACTCGTAGCTGCTCACGGCCCGAGGCTACTCGGCTGGGAGGAGTCAGGGGCGACCCGGGAAGTGGAGCTGCCACTGAGGGGACAGGTGCGTCGGTACGCCGGGCAGCCGCCTTGCCACCAGCTGCCGGTGGATTCGGTCCAGGGTGTTGCCCGGGGTGGAGTAGATGTCCTTGGCGATGAAGACGAGGATGCGCCAACCGTCGTCGTCGATCTTCTCCCGGCGGTCGATGTCGGACTCCCACTGCTCCTGGCGCTCGACGTGCTGCCGGCCGTCGTACTCGACGATCAGCTTGATCGATGGCCAGCACAGGTCGTACTTGCGGAAGTCGAGCTCGCTCTCCTCCCCGACCAGCTTATTGACCAGTGGCTCGGGGAGACCCGCGAGGACGATCAGCATGCGCAGGCGGGTCTCCATCGGAGAGTCGACGCCGGTACGCACGTAGGCCAGCGCCTGACGAGCGGCCGCCGCACCTGGGCCCGTTGCCTGGGCACAGTGCCGCTGGAGGCGGCCGAGCCCGTTGGGATTCTTCCGCACCAGATGATCACCGACCACGACGAGGTCGACCAGCGTGAGCAGCGTGGCGAGCTCGACGAAGTTCTGCTCGATCAACGAGACCCGCACACCGGCCACTGTCCTGACCTCCGCTTTCAGAGCGCAGTGACAGACGACACCGCCGATCCGGTGACGGTCCTTCTGGGCCATCACGGTGACGTGCTCACCCGGTAGAGCGGGCAGCGGGAGCCCCGAGATCCGAGCCGCGGTCGCGTGGCTGGCGAAGGCCGTGTCGGCGTAGGTCGTCAGCGCCGCTTCGGCGCGAATCAGCGGGGTCAGCTCGACATCCGCCGCTACGAAGACACCGGTGTGCAGGCGTACGAAGCCCGGTCCGCGGAGCCGGTTCGGAGTGATTCCCGCCGCCAACGCCTGCTTTCGGGTGAACGGACGAGACAGGTCGAACGGCTCCTCGTCGGACTCGATGTCGACGTCAGAGACCGACTCGGAACCAGCTGATGCATTCACACCGATCAGCATCAGACAATCCGGCGATACCTGCAGAAGTTATCCACAGACCCACCGCGTCTGGTCCGCATCCACGACAACGCCCCTCAAGGGTCAAGATGGTGGTCACGTCCAGCGAAGCGACCACCATCTCGACCCTTGAGGGGCGAGGTAGTTGAAGTGGGTCAGGCGGTGAGCTTCATCGGGCCGTAGACCTGCCGGTCGTGCTCGAAGAGCACCACCGCGGCCACGCCCGCGTCCAGCAGGTCCTGCCAGACCTCGCCGACCCACGACTCGGCGTCGCTCTGGTTGGCGAAGCGCTGGCCGGCGAGCTCGCCGTCAACCGACACCTCGGCACCCGAGGCGTCGACGAGCTGCCACCACCACGGCCGGTCGGCCGCCGACGGCTGCTTGAACACCGAAGGGACATCAGGGATGCTCATCAGCCCTCCCGCACGTGCGAAGGGACGAACGGCGGCTTGGTGAGCTGGAAGATCTCGCGGCGGCCGCGTACGTCGATCCCGATCTCGGCCTCGGGGTTGACCGTCGTCGAGACGAGCACCAGGCCCACGCCCTTCTTCAGGGTGGGCGAGAAGGTGCCTGAGGTGACCTCGCCGACCGGCACGTCGGCGGTCAGGGAGGCGGTCATGTGTGGGCGTGGGATGCCGCGGCCGACGGCGACGATGCCGCGCAGCGCGCGCTTCGGGCCGGCCTCCTTCTCGGCGACCAGCTTGTCCCGGCCCCAGAAGGCGTCCTTCTTCCAGCCGACGGCCCAGCCGAGGCCGGCCTCGTTGGGGGTGACGTCGAGGGCGATGTCCTGGCCGTGGAGCGGGTAGCCCATCTCCGTACGCAGCGTGTCGCGGGCGCCGAGGCCGCACGGGACCGCGCCCAGCTCCTCGCCCCGGGACAGCAGCGCGTCCCAGAGCGCGCCGGCGGCCTCGTTGGCGACGATCAGCTCG
Source organism: Nocardioides sp. NPDC057577 (assembly GCF_042801335.1). NCBI lineage: Bacteria > Bacillati > Actinomycetota > Actinomycetes > Propionibacteriales > Nocardioidaceae > Nocardioides > Nocardioides sp. NPDC057577. Next base: position 13,064 of record NZ_JBHVGB010000133.1, read on the forward strand.
TAGCCGCGCTCACCGGAGTAGCCGGAGCGGCACACGACGACGCCGATCTCGTCACCGAGTACGTCAGGAGCGGCCGCCTCCACGAAGGACATGTATTCGTGACCGGCCGGCAGCCCGACCGCCTCGAGCAGCTCGTCCGACTTCGGCCCCTGGACGGCGAGCACCGCGTAGTCGCGGTGGTGGTCGGCGAGGTGGATCTCCTCGGGTGCGGCCTCCTGGAGCCGGCGCACGACCTCGGGGGTGTTGGCGGCGTTGGGAACGATCAGGACGTGCTCGTCGTCGCGGTAGTAGGCGATCAGGTCGTCGACGATGCCGCCGGACTCCTCGTCGCAGCAGAGCGTGTATTGCGCCTTGCCGGGCTTGATCCGGTTGAGGTCGTTGGTGAAGGACGCGTTGACGAAGTCGGCCGCACCCGGCCCGCTGATCATGACCTTGCCCAGGTGGCTGACATCGAAGACGCCGACTGCCTCACGGACCGCCGTGTGCTCCTTGACGACCCCGGAGTACTCCAGCGGCATCGACCAGCCGCCGAACTCACCGAACTTCGCGCCGAGCCCGACGTGGTTTTCGTGCAGAGGGGACTGGAGCAGCTCCGACCCGCCCCCCGTGGAGGTCTCTTCAGCCATACCGCGAACTTATCGCACCAGGCCGACACTCCCCGGTCCGCGTCCCCTCCGGGCGCGCCACACCTAGACTGCACGACGTGACCCTGCCTGACATCACCTACACGCTGCGTACCGCCTCCCCCGCCAAGACCCGTGCCGAGGCGGTCGTCGTCGGCATCGGGCAGGGCGCGAAGGATGTCGAGGTGCCCGCCGGCGCAGAGGACGTCAAGGCCGCCTACGGGCGCCGGTGGCGGGGCATGCTCGCCACGCTCGGCGTCAGCGGCAAGGCCGGCGAGGTCACCCGCCTGCCCGCGGGCAACGAGATCGGCGCACAGCTCCTGGTGCTGGTCGGGCTCGGCAAGCCAGGTGCGGACGGCACCTACACCTCCGATGCCGTACGCCGCGCCGCCGGCGCCGCCGCCCGCGCAGTGCCCAACGCGACCTCCGTCGCCGTGGCCCTGCCGGCCGACACCCCCGACCTGGTGCGGGCCGTCGCCGAGGGCTACGTCCTCGGCGGCTACACCTACACCGCCTACAAGTCGAGCACGGCCAAGTCGGGCGGAGAGAGCAACGGGCCGAACGACGTCGCGATCCTGAGCGCGATCGCGCGGCGTACGGACGCGGTCACCGCCTTCGAGGAGGCGCAGATTCTCGCCCAGGCGGTCGCCGGCACCCGCGAGTGGGTCAACGTCCCGCCCGCCGACCTGACTCCCCCGGCGTTCGCGGACGCCATCACGCACGTGGCCGGACTGGTCGACGGCGTCGAGGCGACCGTCTACGACGAGGAGCAGCTCGCCGAGCTCGGCTGCGGCGGCATCCTCGCGGTGGGCATGGGCTCGGCGGCTGCGCCGCGTCTGGTCGAGCTCACCTACTCCCCCGACGACGCGCGCGGCCACATCGCGCTGGTCGGCAAGGGCATCACCTTCGACTCCGGCGGCCTCACGATCAAGCCGGGCAGCTCGATGTCCACGATGAAGTCGGACATGGCCGGTGCAGCCGCGGTGGCCCAGGCGACGTTCGCGATCGCCCGCCTCGGGCTGCCGGTGAAGGTCTCCGCGTTCGTACCGATGGCGGAGAACATGGTCTCCGGCTCGTCCTACCGGCCCGGCGACGTGGTCACCCACTACGGCGGCACGACCGTCGAGGTCTCCAACATGGACGCGGAGGGACGGATGGTCCTCGCCGACGCCCTGGTGCGAGCCACCGAGGTGTCGCCGGACCTGATCATCGACGTCGCCACGCTCACCGGTCACATGGTGATGGCGCTGGGTGACAGGGTCAGCGGCGTACTCGGCTCCGAGGACGTCGTCGACCGCGTCCTCGCCGCCGCCGACGTCGCCGGCGAGCAGATGTGGCCGATGCCCATCCCGGAATGGATGGACGAGCGAATCCGTTCCTCCAAGGTGGCCGACCTCAACCAGCACGACTGGATCCGCTGGGGCGGTGGGCTGTACGCCGCCGCCTTCCTGCGCGAGTTCACCGGCGGTCTCCCCTGGGCCCATCTCGACATCGCCGGACCGTCCTTCAACAGCGGAGGCGCCTCCGGCCATCTCACTCCCGGAGGCACGGGTGTGGCGGTGGCAACACTGGTGGACTACGTACGCGAGATGGCTACCGATCAGTAGTGGTCCGGTTGACACAGCGCTGCGGGGGTAGTGACAAGATGGGCTCCGTGATCGACGCCCTTGGCCGCCCTTCTGGCGGCATCATGAGTGCGTCGGGCAGGTGTCGGCCCAGACCGACGCGCCTTTCTCCTCGCCGGGCCATCGGGCTCGGTCGTGGTGGCGCGCGTGTCCGGACATACAAGTAGAGCAACGAACAGACGTAGAACGAAGGAACTCATGGCCACCGAAGTAACTCTCCCGGCACTCGGCGAGTCCGTCACCGAGGGCACCGTCACCCGCTGGCTCAAGCAGGTCGGCGACACGGTTGCGGTCGACGAGGCCCTGCTGGAGGTCTCCACCGACAAGGTCGACACCGAGATCCCCTCGCCGGTCGCGGGCACCGTGCTCGAGATCAAGGCTGCCGAGGACGACACCGTCGAGGTCGGTGGCCTGCTCGCCGTCATCGGCGCTGCCGACGAGGCCGGCGCCGACGCCGCTCCGGCGGAGCCCGCCGCGCCTGCCGCCGAGCCCGCCGAGGCTGCCGCTCCCGCCGCCGAGCCTGAGGCCCCGGCCGCGCCTGCCGAGCCCGAGGCTCCCGCCGCGCCTGCCCCTGCGGCCGCTCCGGCGCCCGCCGCCGGCGGCAACGCCACCGAGGTTGCTCTCCCCGCGCTGGGCGAGTCGGTCACCGAGGGCACCGTCACCCGCTGGCTCAAGCAGGTCGGCGACACGGTCGCCGTCGACGATGCTCTGCTCGAGGTCTCCACCGACAAGGTCGACACCGAGATCCCCTCGCCGGTCGCCGGCACCCTGCTCGAGATCAAGGTCGCCGAGGACGAGACCGTCGAGGTCGGCGCCGTGCTCGCGCTCGTCGGTGACGCCGGTGCCGCCCCGGCTGCCGAGCCCGCGCCCGCCGCCCCGGCCCCGGAGCCGACTCCCGAGCCGACTCCCGAGCCGACTCCCGAGCCCGCTCCGGCCGCCGCCGCTCCCGCTCCGGCGCCTGCCGCTCCCGCTCCCGCTCCGGCTGCACCCGCTGCTCCGGCTCCTGCTGCCCCGGCTCACGCCGCGCCGTCCACCGACGGCTCCCCGGCCATCCAGCCCGGTGGCTACGTGACCCCGCTCGTACGCAAGCTCGCGGCCCAGCACAACGTCGACCTCGACACCGTCGAGGGTTCGGGCGTCGGTGGCCGCATCCGCAAGGAGGACATCCTCCAGGCGGCCGCCGCGAAGTCGGCTCCGGCCGCCGCCCCGGCAGCCGCAGCTCCGGCGGCCTCGGCCGCTCCGGCCGCTTCCGCCGCCCCCGCGGCCCCGTCGCCGCTGCGTGGCACCACCGAGAAGATCTCGCGTCTGCGCAAGGTGATCGCCGAGCGGATGACCGAGTCGCTGCACACCGCGGCGCAACTGACCCAGGTCATGGAGGTCGATGTCACGAACATCGCCCGCCTCCGTGAGGCCAACAAGGCCGGGTTCCTGCAGCGCGAGGGCGTGAAGCTGACCTACCTGCCGTTCTTCGCCAAGGCCGCGATCGACGCGCTCAAGGTGCACCCGAAGCTCAACGCCGGGATCGACATCGAGGCCGGCACGGTCACCTACTACGACCGCGAGAACATCGCCTTCGCCGTCGACACCCCGAAGGGTCTGCTGACCCCGGTGGTCAAGGACGCGGGCGACCTGTCGATCGCGGGTATCGCGAAGAAGATCGCGGACGTGGCCGACCGCACGCGCAACAACAAGATCACCCCGGACGAACTCTCCGGCGGCACCTTCACGATCACCAACCTGGGTTCGTTCGGCGCGCTCTTCGACACCCCGATCATCAACCAGCCGCAGGTCGCCATCCTCGGCCCGGGTGCCGTCGTGAAGCGCCCGGTCGTCATCGACGACCCGGACCTCGGCGAGACCATCGCGGTGCGCTACATGGTCAACGTCGCGCTCACCTACGACCACCGCCTGGTCGACGGCGCCGACGCCGGCCGCTTCCTCCAGGACGTCAAGAAGCGCCTCGAGGCTGCTCAGTTCGAGATCTGAGCC
>NZ_JBHVGB010000134.1:0-11046 GCF_042801335.1 Nocardioides sp. NPDC057577
GAACACTCCCGGGCAACACCCCGGTCCGACGCCAGGGAGACACCCTGGCCGACCCCCTGGTGGCATACCTGGCGAGGGATCGGAGCTAGCCGGTCGGGGCTCCCTCGGCGTGCGCCGCGACCATCTCGGCGTACCACCCGAAGGACCGCTTCGGCGTACGCACCCCGGCGGCGTCGACGTGCACCAGGCCGTATTTCCCGCCCACGCCGTCCTCCCAGTCCTTCCCGGTGAACGGCGCCTCCCAGCCGTCGCGGTCGAGCAGGGTGTAGGCGTAGAAGCCGCGTACGTCGACGCCGCGCTCGATCGCGGCCGAGACCGCCTCCAGGTGCGCCTCGAGGTAGTCGATCCGGGCCTGGTCGTCGACCTCGCCGTCGACCATCGGAGCGTCGTACGCAGCACCGCACTCGGTCACCACGATCGGCGGCATCGCGGCGCGATAGCGGGATCGGGTGATGATCAGCCACTCCCGCAGGGCGGTGGGCACCACGCCCCAGCCGGTGTCGGTGGCGGGGTAGCCGACGAGCGGCACCATCCGGAACGGGATGTCGTCGCCCTCGGCGGAGGCGCCGATGCGCTGCGGCGCGAAGAAGTTGACCCCGTAGAAGTCGAGGGGCGAACGGATCACGGCCATGTCGCCCGGCATCGTGACCTCGTCGGCGAGACCGGCGATGTCACGGGGATAGCGGCCCATCAGCATCGCCTCGAGAGGCACCGCGTTCCAGGCCAGGTCGATGAGCTTGGCCGCGCCGACATCGGCGGGATCCTCCGAGAGCGGCCAGATCGGCTCGTGGTGGTTGGCACACCCGACCGACTCGACACCGGCGGCGCGCAGCACCTGGACGCCGCGGCCGTGGGCGAGGAGGAGGTGGTGCATCGCCGCGACGACTCCCCAGCCCGCGCGGCGCCCGGGCGCGATCGTGCCGAGCCCGTAGCCGAGGTAGCCGGCCACGTTGGGATCCTGGACCGGCACCCACTCCGGGACCCGGTCGCCGATCAGGTCCGCGACCGTCTCGGCGTAATCGCCGAACGCATCGACGGTGGCGCGGTTGAGCCAGCCGCCGTCGGCGGCCAGCGGCTCCGGCAGCTCGCCGGCGTAGAGCGTGGCCGACGGGCGCAGACCGGCCTCGAGCAGCTCGTCGACCAGGCGGTCGTAACGAGCGCGGGCATCGGGATCGAAGGCACCGCGCCCACCCGGCTGAAGCTCACGCCAGGAGACCGCGAACCGGTATCCCGGAGCACCGAGGCGTTGAAGCAGCGCAACATCCTGCTCGCCCCCCGGCCGGGTGGCGTCTGCAGTGCCGAACACGAAGCCAGTCGGGAACTTGGGAAACGCCACGGCACAATCATGACTGTGACTGCCCAGATCCGCCGAGGAAACGCCCGATTCACGGAACGTCCACCCGGCCTCCGGCCAGGAAAAATAACCTGGCACACCTACTCCTTCGGCCCCCACTACGACCCCGACCGCATCGGCTTCGGTCCGATCGTGACCTACGACGAGCACCTGCTGCGCAACGGTGAGGGGTTCGACACCCATCACCATGCCGGGGTCACGATCGTGACCTGGCCGCTGTCGGGCGAGGTGACCCACACCGACTCGACCGGGGCCACCGGGACCGTCGCCCCCGGCCAGGTCGGTGTCTTCACCACGGGCGACGGTGTCGACCACTCCGAGTTCGCCTCGGCCGCCGGCACCCGGTTCATCCAGGTCTGGATCGCGGGCAGCACCGGCACGCCGGCGTACGCCGTCCACGACGTCGCTGCGATCGAGGGCGAATGGACCGAAGCGGTCCGTCTGGATCAGGGGACGTTCCAGGTCGCTCACGTCGGCACCGACGGCCCCGCAGAGATCACCCTCCCGGGCGGGCGTCTCCGTCATCTCCACGTCGCTTCCGGCGCTCTGCTGCGCAGCGGGATGGCCGAGCCGCTCACCGCCGGCGACGCCTTCGAGGTCACCGCCGGCGACGATCTGCCGTCGGAGTTCACGGTGGCTGCGGGCGTACCGACGGAGCTTCTTCTCTGGACCTTCGAATAGGGCGGACAAGCCCGAGGCCCGACGGATAAAGTCCGCACCAGACTGCTGCTCAGTGTGGAGACTCTGCTCGAAAGGTTTGGTGTGACGACGTTCCTGATCATCGGAGCCGTCGGGCTTGGCCTCCTGCTGGTGTCGCTGGTGATCGGCGACCTCCTCGACGGCTTCCTCGGCGGCGCGCTCGATGCCGACTGGTTCTCGACCGCCGCGATCGGCGGATTCGTGTCCGCCTTCGGGTTCGGCGGCGCGCTCGCGGTCGGCCCTCTCGGCACGATTCCGGCCATCGGGATCGGTGCCGTGGGCGGTGCGCTCTTCGCCTGGTTCGCGCTGTGGCTGACCCGCCTGCTGAAGGAGGAGAACACCGACGCGGCGCCCTCGGGGGAAGCCGCCGTCGGTCTGGACGCTGCCGTGATCACCGCGATCCCGGCGGACGGGTTCGGCGTGGTGCGGGTCGCCCTCGGGGGCCACACGGTGACCTACAACGCCAAGGCTCCCGACACCGAGGATGCGATCACGCCCGGCACCGCCGTGCACATCACCGGAGTCCTCTCACCGACGGCAGTCACCGTCGCGCCGACCTGGCGCGAGATCACCTCCTGACCTGAAGGGGTCCCCATGGAACTGCTGGTGCCGATCGCCGGCCTTGTCGTACTTCTCATCCTGCTTCTGCTGCTGGTCACCAGCCGCTACAAGGTCGCCGGTCCCAACCACGCCTTCATCGTCACCGGCCGCAAGGGCAAGGCGGTCCTCAACCCCGAGACCGGCCAGCTCACCACCGACCTGTCCGGCCAGAAGGTCGTGCTCGGCGGGGGCGTCTTCGTGGTCCCGTTCGTGCAGAAGCTGGCGACCATGGACCTCTCCTCGCGGCGGATCTCCGTGCAGATCCGCGGGGCGGTCTCCGGGCAGGGCATCAAGCTCAACCTCGACGGTGTCGCGATCGTGAAGGTCGGCGGCAACGCCGACCAGATCCGGCTGTCCGCACAGCGGTTCCTCTCCCAGCAGGAGGAGATCGAGCCCTTCACGCAGGAGGTGCTCGCCGGTGCGCTCCGCTCGATCGTCGGTGGCCTGACCGTCGAGCAGATCATCCGTGACCGGGCCGCGTTCGCCCAGCGGGTGGCCGACGAGTCCGAGTCGTCGCTGACCGGCCAGGGCCTGATCCTGGACACCTTCCAGATCCAGGACGTCACCGACGACGGCTCCTACCTCGCCAACCTCGGCCGCCCCGAGGCCGCCCGCATCACGCAGGCCGCCTCGATCGCCGAGGCCGAGTCGCGCCGCGCCGCCGAGCAGGCCCGGATCAAGGCCGAGGAAGAGATCGCGATCGCCCAGCGCGCCCTGGCGCTGAAGCAGGCCGAGATCAAGGCCGAGACCGACGCCGCCGCCGCCAACGCCGCCGCCTCCGGCCCGCTGGCCCAGGCCGACCGCGACCAGGCCATCCTCACCGAGCAGGAGAAGGTCGCCGTACGTCAGGCGGCACTGACCGAGCGACAGCTCGAGACGCAGGTGCGCAAGCCCGCCGACGCCGAGCGCTACCGCGTCGAGCAGGAGGCGGAGGGCCGCCGCAACTCGGAGATCGCCGCCGCGGAGGCCCGCAAGGCCTCCACCATCGCCGCGGCCGAGGCCGACGCCGAGCAGGCCCGCCTCTCCGGTGAGGCCGAGAAGGCCCGCCGTGCCGCGCTGGCCGAGGCCGAGGCCATCGAGGGCGCCAAGCGCGGTGACGCGCAGAAGTCGCTGCGTCTGGCCGGCGCCGAGGCGACCCGGGCCGAGGGTGAGGCGAGCGCTGCCGCGACCCTGGCCGTCGGTCACGCCGAGGCCGAGGCGATGGACAAGCGCGCCGCGGCGTTCGCGTCCTACAACGACGCCGCCGTGCTGCAGATGCTCATCGAGGTCCTGCCCCAGGTCGCCAGGGAGGTCGCGGCGCCGATCAGCGCCATCGACAACCTCACCGTGCTCTCCACCGAGGGAGCCGGCGCCATCCCGAAGCAGGTCAACGACAACGTCGTCCAGACCCTCAACATGCTCAAGACCACGACCGGTGTCGACCTCGGCGGGATGCTCCGCAAGGCCGTCGACTCGACCTCGGCGAACGGCACGGAGATCCCGGCCGGACAGTGACCGATCCACACGTTACTAACACCCTGTCACCAATCCTGTAGAAAACGGACATAAACGTGACAGCCAGGAACAAGTCTGGTTATGTATCCACGTCGACGTAGGGAGGGAGCACTCCAAGCCTCGACCGGGCCTCGCGGCCGAAAGGCCGCCAGGCTCGCCCCTTGAGCTTCTCTACTGTTCCCCCCGTCGGTAGAGAAGCACCGAGGGAAACTGAATGTGGCCCGGCCTCACGGCCGGGCCACATCTTATTTGCCGGTCTCTAGTGGCGCACTAGCGCTCGTTGGCCATCCGGAGGAAGGCCTCGACGAGCGGGCCCGAGGTGGCGGCGCCGTTCTCGCCCTCGTCGACGTAGACGGCCACGGCCAGGTCACCCTGCGCGGCGATCATCCAGGTGTGCGTGAGGCGCTTGCCGTTGCGGTCGAACTCGGCCGTGCCGGTCTTGGCGATCACCGGCTTGCCCGGCACGTCGGTCAGGCCGCTGCCGGTGCCGTCGGTGACCACACCCCGGAAGATCGTACGCAGCTGCTCGGCCTCGTCGGCGGCGAGCGGCTCCACGCCCGACGGCTTGGCGACCTGGCCCTCGACGAGGGTCGGGACCACGGTGTGACCGGCCTGGATGGAGCCGATGACCGTGGCCATCGCGAGCGGTGAGGCGAGCACCTTGCCCTGGCCGATCAGGTCGGCGGCGTGCTCGGTCTCGCCCGCGGGCTCGGGGATCTGTCCGAAGTAGGAGGTGAATCCGGCGTCGCGGTCGATCCCGAAGCCCAGCGAGGCGGCGGCGGAGGCGATCTCCGCGTGGCCGACCTCGCCGGCCACACCGACCATGGCGGTGTTGCAGGACTCGGCGACGGCGTGGGCGAGGGTGATCTCGCCGAGGGCCGACTTCGGGTACCAGGAGTCGTTCTTGAAGGTCTTGCCGTCGACGGTGGCCTTGGCGGGGCACTTGACCTGGCTCTGTGCGTTGAGCCCCTTGCGCAGCAGGGCCAGCGTGGTCGCGGCCTTGAAGGTCGAGCCCGGCGCCGCCTGGCCGTAGGTGGCCAGGTTCATCTTGTTGTCCTCGCCGTTGGCGGCGACCAGCACGGCACCGTCGCTGGGTCGGATCGCGACCAGGGCGCTCTCGGGCTTGACTCGCTTCAGGATCTTCTCGGCGCTCTTCTGGAGCCGCGCGTCGAGAGTGACGGTCAGCGACTTCCCGTCGATCGGGTCGGTGCTGTAGAGCCTCTTGAGCACCTCACCCTCGTCACCGAGCACCGCGACCCGCAGCCCGGGCTTCCCCCGCAGCTGCTCGTCGTAGCGCGCCTGCAAACCGGAGAGCCCGGCGAGATCACCCGGAAGGAAGGTGCCGGGCTTCTTCTTCATCATCTCCGCCGTGACCTCACCGACGATGCCGACGACCGGCGAGGCGAACTCCTTGGTCGGGCCGAGCGGGAGGGTCCGGTTGAGCATCGCGGCGCCCTTGATCTTGGCGATCTTCGCGGTCTTGGCCTTCGTCATCATCGGCTTGCGGATCGAGAGCGCCTCGACGAACGCCTTGTCACCGGCAGCCTTGACGCGCTTGGCGTAGCGCTTCGGGTTGATGCCGACGACCGCGGCGACGTCGCGAGCGGCCGCGGGAGCCGCCACCGGGTCGATCAGGGTCTTGTCGATGCCGACCGTGACGACCGGCCGGTCCGCGACCAGGGTCGCTCCGGACGTGCTCAGGATCTCGCCGCGCTGCTGCTGGACGGTCTCGACGTGGAGGCTGCGTCCTTCGGCGAGCGTCGGGGCGACGACCGTCGGCTCCCAGACGAACTCCCACGTGTCATCGGTCTTACGGAGCTCGACCTCCGACTCGTAGGTCCACCGGCCGCCCGGAAGCCCCCACGCCCAGGTGAGCGTCGTCTTCGCGCTGTCGGTGCCGTGGCCGGAGAAGACCGGCTTGGTCGCGGACACGTCGGGCGCACCGAGCTTCCCGAACAGGTTGCCGGTCAGATCGCTGTATTCGGCGGCGACAGCAGCGGGATCGGTCTTCGCCACGAAGTCGACCTTCGTGAAGGTGCCGGTCTCCAGCGCGGCGGTCAGGGCCGACGTGCTCGGACCCGGCTCCTTGTCCGCGCCACAGGCGGCAAGCAGCGGTAGGGCAACAGCAAGGGCCGCTATGCCCCGGGAGACTCGCATGGAACGGTTCTATCAGCCTCGCCCCCAAGATTGGGTTACACCCTTCCAACGCGGAGGTTGTGAAGCCGAGAGTGACCAATAGGCCACGCTCGGCTTCACAACCCATCCGGTCAGTGCGTCGCCAGCCAGGCGTCCAGGTCGACGCCGCGCTGGTCGGCGAGCTTCTCCAGACGCTCACGGGTCGGCGGCTGGAACACCTTCGGCTCGATGTGGCGGTCGAGTGCGGCGTACTTCCTCTGCTTGGCGGCCTGTGCGGGACCGGTCGCCTCGGCCGCGGTGACCACGGCCGGGGTCGCGGTGACCGCGGCGCCGGTGAGCGGCGAGCTCACCAGCGGGGTGTAGCCGTCACGGTGGCCGGCGGTGTTGGCGTGATAGGACTCCGCGATCGGGTTGGAGAGCCCGTTGACCCACTCGGGGTTGTCACAGACCGCGTGTCCGGTGAACCGGCTGATCGGGTTGACGTAGCTGAAGCCGGCGGCGCTCGCCCGGGCGGCCGTGGTGTTGTTGAGGAGCACCGCGGTGTCGTTGAGGATCGCCTCGTCCTGCGGGCTGAACCAGGTGAGGGCGTTGCAGTCCTCGCCCATGAACAGCTTCGGATAGCCCACGACCACCACCTTCGCGCTGGGAGCGGCCGACCGGATCCTCGAGTAGAGCGTCCCGAGGCTGGCCGGGAGCGTGTTGCGGATGTAGTTCTGCGCACCCGCGACCGCTCCGGCACAGTCGCTCGCCCAGGCGGGGAGAGCGCACTCGGTGATCACGTCGACGAAGCCGGCGTCGTTGCCACCGACCGAGATGGTCACGTAGCGGGTCGAGCTCGACAGCGCGCTGAGCTGACTGTTGGTGACGTCGGCGACGACCGCGCCCGAGCAGGCACGGAAGTTGAGGCTGTAGCTCTTCGCCGCGGCGACCAGGCTCGGGTACGCCAGGGTCGAGCGCATGCAGTTGCTGCCGTCGTTGATGTAGGTGCGGGTGCCGACTCCTGAGGAGTAGGAGTCACCCAGGGCGACGTAAGGCTCCCCAGCCGCGGAGGCTGGGGAGCCGGGGGCGACGGCGAGGCCGGCGCCGAGAAGGGCGATGGAGGTGAGGGAGACCGCGAGGCGGACTTTGGACAGGCGGAAGGTGAAACCGTTCATGGCAACTCCCGAAAGCCGGGGACCGCTGGGGGCGGCCCTTCTCTACGGTTGTACGCGCCCCTGCTCTCCCCCGCAGGAAATTAGTTTCACGTCCTAGTAACTGTCCGGAACCCGCTTACCTGAGTTCATCCGACGTTCTGCAGGCGCGGCAGGAGCCGGTCGAGCCACCGCGGCAGCCACCAGGCGCCGGGGCCGAGCAGCCGCATCACAGCGGGCACGACGAGGCACCGCACCACGACCGCGTCGAGCAGCACCGCGACCGCCATCACGAAGCCCATCTCCTGCAGCATCCGGTCCGGGCTGAACCAGAAGGCACCGAAGACCACGACCATGATGGCGGCGGCGGCGGTGATGACACCGCCGGTGTGCGCCAGCCCCTCCCGGACCGCCTCCTGGGCATCGCCGCTGCGCAGCCACTCCTCACGCATCCGCGAGATCAGGAAGACCTCGTAGTCCATCGAGAGCCCGAAGACGATCGCGAAGGTCATCACCGGCAGGAACGCCTCGATCGGACCTGGCTCGACCCCGAGCAGCCCCTCCTGGAAGACGTACGTCATCGCACCCATCGAGGCGCCGATCGAGAGGAGGTTGAGGATCGCCGCCTTGATCGCCACCGCGACGGACCGGAAGACGCACATCAGCAGCAGCGCGGAGAGCCCGACGACGAGCCCGATGAAGAGCGGCAGCTTCTTCCCGACCGCGTCGGAGTAGTCGATCAGCGCCGCGGTCGATCCGCCGACGAGGACGTCGTCGCCGAGATCCTCCCGGAGATCCTTGACCAGCTCGGTGGTCTCGGCGTCCTGCGGGCCGGTCTCCGGGAAGGCGACGGAGGTGAACACCGCACCGTCGGCCGACGGTTGCGGCGGCGTCACGGCGGCGACGCCGGCGTACGCCTGGAGCTCCTCGTACGCCGCCACCGCTTCCTCCTGGGAGCCCTCGGTCATGACGATGAGCGGGCCGTTGGCACCGGGGCCGAACTTGTCGCTGACCAGGTCGTACGCCTTCCGCGTGGTCGAGGAGGGGTCGTCGTTGCCGGCGTCGGCGAAGCCGAGCTGGAGGCTGAGGACCGGGGCGGCGAGGGCGCCGAGGACGACCAGCGAGACGACCAGCGCGACCCACGGGTGGCGCTGCACGCGGTCGGCCCAGGCGCGCCAGCGCTGGCCGGGCTCGCGGCGGGATCGGGCGGCGTGGCGGCGTACGGACCTCTCGAGCCGCTTGCCGAACAGCGTCAGCAGCGACGGGAGCAGGGTGACCGCGGCGATCATGGTCATCAGGACCGTGAGCGCGACGCCGAGCACGACCCCCTGGATCGAGGTCAGCTGCAGCACGTAGAGGCCACAGAGAGCGAGGATCACGCTCACGCCGGCGAAGAGGACCGAGCGACCGGCCGTGTCGATCGCGGTCGAGGTGGCGTCCTCGCGGGTGGCTCCGCCGAGCAGCTCGCTGCGGTAGCGCGAGAAGACCAGCAGCGCGTAGTCGATGCCCACTCCGAGCCCGACGATCATCAGCATCGGCGCGGTGTAGTCCGGGATCGTCGTCAGGTGCGAGAGCAGCGTGACCACGCCGAAGGTCGTGCCGACCGCGAAGATCGCGGTGATCAGCGGCAGGCTCGCCGCCAGGAACGAGCCGAACATGAACAGCATGATCACCAGCGCGGCGAGCATGCCCATCCCCTCGGAGCTGCCGCCCTCGCCCTCGTTCACCTCACGCATCGAGTCCCCGGCCATCTCGACCTGGAGGTCGTCGGTCGACGTCTCCTCCGCCAGCTCGAGGAAAGGCTCATAGGCGCTCACCGGGAGTTCTCCGGCCTCGGCGTCCATCACGACGGTGACCAGCGCGGTCGTACCGTCCTCGCTCACCGACCCACGCTGCGGATCCGCCGCCTCGACCGTCTCGACATGAGGGACCGCGGCGAGGTCCGCGAGCAGCTGGTCGACGGCCTGCTGGTCGGTGTTCCAGCCGCGCTCGTCATGGATGACCGCGCGCACCTCGTCGCCGCGCGATCCGCCGTGCCTCGCCTGCAGGTCAGCCATCTCCTGCGACTGGGTGCCCGGGATGTCGAAGGAGTTGCGGTAGTCGTCGCCGATGCTCTGCGCCGCCGCGGTCACGCCGACGAGGACGACCACCCACAGCAGCAGTGCGGTCCAATGATGGCGTTGGGAGAAGGCCGCCAGCCGCCGCAGCGGACTGGGTCTGGTTGTCGTCTGGATGGTCATCATGTCTCCTGTCATCCGTCGTCTGGCTATAGGTAGCCAGACGACATGTATGGAGACAATGTACGACCTGCTGTGTAGGCTGTCTACATGAAAGCCGACGCCCTCCGTGGCCACCTCGACTCGCTGATCCTGGCCGTCGTCGAGAAGCAGCCCCTCCACGGCTACGCGATCATCGAGGCCCTGAGCGCCCGCAGCGGTGGCGAGCTCGACCTCCCCACCGGCACCATCTACCCCGCGCTGCGTCGGCTGGAGAAGGCGGGCTACCTCGACAGCTCCTGGTCCGAGGTCAGCGGCCGCAAGCGCCGCACCTACGAGCTCTCCTCCGCCGGCCGCAGCGCCCTCGCCGCCCACCGCCAGGAGTGGAGAACCTTCGCCAAGGTCGTCTCGGGCGTACTCGGCGAAGCCTGACCCCGCCGAGACGTCAACCCGGTCGGCCGAGTCGTCACCCCGGTCGGCCGAGTCGTCACCCGGGTCGGCCGAGACGGCACTTACGTCGGCCGAGTCGGCACTTGTGGTCGCCCTTTCAGGGGGTTCCCTGATGTGGCCGACACCGCCGAGCGCAGAAGATGAACCCATGAGCGCCGTCGACGTCTACCTTGCGGACCTGCGCGCCGCGATCCCCGGCCCCAGCTGGACCCGGCGCGACCTCCTGCGCGAGGCCGGCGACCATCTCGAGGACGCGACCGACGCCTACACCGCCGCGGGCTACACGCCCACCGAGGCCGAGGCGCTCGCCCTGCGCGACTTCGGCTCCGTCGACGAGATCGCGCCCGGCTTCCGGGACACCGTCGCGATCGGCGCCGCCCGACGTACGGCGCTCCTGCTCGTCCTCGTCATGATCCCCCAGGCCTTCCTGTGGGACGGCGGGATCGACCTCGGCGCGAGCGCCCACTCAGCCGCTCCCGACAGCGGCCTCTTCCACGTCCTCGACCTCGTCATCGGGTACGTCGGCACAGCAGGCGCCCTCGGCGCGGTCATCGCCCTGGCGGTGACCGCGATCGGTCAGCGTTGGCTCCGGATCGGGCGACGTACGGCCCGGCTGACCGCCGCCTGGTCCCTGGCCACGGCCGTGATCGTGCCGGTCATCGGCTTCACCATGCTGACCCTGACCGGCGGCCTCACCGTGTTCCTGGCGCTCAGCGCACTCGCCTTCATGGCCGCGCCGTTCGCCCTGGTCGCCCTCTCCGCCCAGCGCACCCTCGCCGCCTGCTAGCCGAGGCGTCACCCCGGTCGAGCGAGACCTCAGCCCGGTCGGACGAAGCGTCACCCCGGTCGAGCGAGACGTCACCCCGGTCGGACGAGACGTCACCCCGGTCGGACGAGACGTCACCCCGGTCGGACGAGACGTCACCCCGGTCGGACGAGACGTCACCCCGGTCGGACGAGACGTCAC
>NZ_JBHVGB010000134.1:11144-17297 GCF_042801335.1 Nocardioides sp. NPDC057577
ACCCCGGTCGAGCGAGACGTCATGACGTGACAGGTCGGCCGACGCAAGTGACCGGTCGGCCGACGCGAGTGACGCTTCGGCCGACGCGGGCGACGTCTCGGATCAGTCGAACTTGCGCTTCTGCCGCGGCTTGCGGGGGCGATCGCCGAAGTCGGAGCTGCCCTGACGGCCACCCTTGTCGAAACGACCGCCCGAGCGACGCACGGGGGCACCGCCGGAGTCCTCGGAGAGCTCGATGAGCTTGCCGGAGATGCGGGTCGACTCGAGCGCCTTCCAGGTCTCGGGAGCCAGGTCCGCGGGGAGCTCGACGAGCGAGAAGTCGTTGCGGATGGAGATGTTGCCGAAGTCGGCGCGGCGCAGGCCGCCCTCGTTGGCGATGGCGCCGACGATCTGGCGCGGCTCGACGCGGTGACGCTTGCCGACCTGGATCTTGTAGGTGGCCAGCGGCTGCCCACTCTGACGCGAGGTGCTCGTCTCGCGGCGGGGGCCACGGTCGCTGCCGCGGTCGTCGCGGTCGCGACGCCCGCGCCGGTCCTCGTAGGCAGGCTTCTCGGGCTCGGGCTCGAGGAGCAGCGGCTCCTCGCCGTGGAGCACCGCGGCCAGGGCGGCGGCGACGTCGACCTCGGGGACGTCGTGCTCCTCGACGTAGTGACGCACCACGTCGCGGAAGAACTCGATCTTCTCGCCCTCCTGGAGCGCGGCGGTGATGCCGTCGTCGAAGCGGGAGAGGCGGGTCGCGTTGACCTCGTCGACCGAGGGCAGCTGCATCTGGGTCGGCGATGCCTTGGTGTGCTTCTCGATCGCGCGCAGCAGCCACCGCTCACGCGGGGTGACGAACGAGATCGCGTCGCCGGTGCGGCCGGCGCGGCCGGTGCGACCGATGCGGTGGACGTACGCCTCGACATCGGTCGGCAGGTCGTAGTTGACTACGTGCGAGATCCGCTCGACGTCGAGACCACGAGCCGCGACGTCGGTCGCGACCAGGATGTCCAGCGACCCGTCCTTGAGCTGGTTGACGGTCTTCTCGCGCTGGGCCTGGGCGATGTCGCCGTTGATCGCGGTCGCGGCGAAGCCACGCGCGCGCAGCTTCTCGGCCAGCGACTCGGTCTCGGACTTGGTGCGCGTGAAGACGATCATGCCCTCGAAGTTCTCGACCTCGAGGATGCGGGTGAGCGCGTCGACCTTCTGGGGGTAGGACACCATCAGGTAGCGCTGGGTGATGTTGGCGGCGGTCTGGGTCTTCGCCTTGACCGAGATCTCCTTCGCATCGCGAAGGTACTTCTTCGACAGCCGACGGATCTGCGCGGGCATCGTCGCCGAGAAGAGCGCGACCTGCTTGTCCTCGGGGGTGTCGGCGAGGATGGTCTCGACGTCCTCCGCGAAGCCCATGTTGAGCATCTCGTCGGCCTCGTCGAGCACCAGGAAGCGCAGCTGGGAGAGGTCGAGGGTGCCCTTCTCCAGGTGGTCCATGATTCGGCCGGGGGTGCCGACGACGACGTGGACACCACGACGCAGCGCGGTCAGCTGGGGGCCGTAGCCCTGCCCGCCGTAGACCGGCAGGATGCGTACGCCGTCGAGGTTGGACGCGTAACGCTCGAACGCCTCGCACACCTGCAGGGCCAGCTCGCGCGTCGGCGCGAGCACCAGCGCCTGCGGCGCGTTCTGGTAGACGTCGAGGTTGGAGAGCACCGGCAGCGCGAACGCGGCGGTCTTACCGGTGCCGGTCTGCGCGAGGCCGACGACGTCGCGGCCCTCGAGCAGCGAGGGGATGGTCGCGGCCTGGATCGCGCTCGGCGTCTCGTAGCCGAGCGCCTTCACGGCCTCGAGGACACCGGCGGACAGGCCGAGTGAGTCGAAGGTCGGACCCTGCTCAGCCTCGACGCTGGACCCACCGCTGGGCGCGCTCGGCTCGTCGGGCGCGGGAGTGGTGGATACGGCAGAATCAGCGTCGGTGCTCACCATCCAACGGTAGGCCCTTATAGCACGATCTCAGCATTCCTCGACGCGGTGGCCCCCGTCACTCAGGAGACGATGACCTCGTCGCCGACCGCGATCTCGCCGGGATGGGCGACGGCGAGATGCACCGCAGCCCAGACCTTGCCGTCCCAGCGGCGATGCTGGGCGAGAGCCCGGAGCGGGTCCTTGCCCGACTCCAGAGTGTCGGCGTCGATGGTCGTCATCACGCACCTGTCGATCGGGGCGGCGACCCGGAACCGAGCGCCACCGATCGCGACCTCGCTCCAGCCGTCCTCGGCGAACGCCTCCGGGGAGCCCTCGATCAGCAGGTTGGCACGGAAGCGCTGGGCGGGGACCTCGCCCTCGGCCCATGCGTCGATCTGGTCGGCCGAGGCGTCGGTGATCAGCGACACCGGAGAGGAGTCGTGGAACGCGGCGAACTCGCCGGGCCGATACTTGTCCGGGTTCATCGGCCGCTTCGTCGGGTCGGCACACCACATCAGCCTCAGGTCGTCGCGGCCGAGCGCCTTCCTCAGCCACGCGTCGGCAGGCTCCCCGACGGCCTGTGCCGTGAGCGGCTTCCCGAAGAAACGTACGCCGGCGGCCGGCGTCTCCCGCGGGGGCACCGCCACCTCCAGCGGGTCCATCTCGGGGAACTTCAGCAGCAGGTCCACACCTGCCGGGCCGCCGGTCGAGGGAGTCTCCGCCACGACCTTGAACAGCTCCCGCACCTCACGAGCCGTCACCAGCTTGCCGCTGCCGTCGACGACCATCCACTCGCGGTCCCCCACGATCCCGGCTCTACCGACGTACGCCTCCTCGACCGGGCGGATCGCCGTCGACTTCACCGGATGGATGTTGATCCCTGCCAGGCGCATGGGGCCCATTGAAGCGGACACCGCTACTCGACCGTGACAGATTTAGCGAGGTTCCGGGGCTTGTCGACGTCGTGGCCGAGGGCCTTGGCGGCGTGGAAGGCGATCAGCTGGAGCGGGATGGTCAGCAGGATCGGATCGAGCTCGACCTCGTTCTTCGGTACGTCCACGCGCAGCGCGTCGAGCTCGCCGAGGTCGACATCGGGGTGGGTGACGACGACCAGCGGCCCGCGACGGGCACTGATCTCGTGGAGGGCTGCGACGTTGCGGTCCGTGAGCTCGTCCGACGGAACGATCGCGACCGTCGGCACGGACTCCGAGATCAGCGCGAGCGGACCGTGCTTGAGCTCGGAGGTCTGATAGGCCTCGGCGTGCCGGTAGGAGATCTCCTTCAGCTTCTGCGCGCCTTCCCGAGCGACCGGGTAGCCGCGTACCCGACCGACGAAGAACATCGACTCGGCCTCGGCCAGCCGCGCCGCGACCTCCTCGAGGTGGGACTCGCTCTTGAGGATCTCCTCGATCTGGGTCGGCAGCGCCTGCAGGCCGGCGATGAGCCGCTTCCCGTCGGCGATCGAGAGGTCACGCACGCGGCCCAGCTGGAGCGCCAGGAGCGAGAACGCGACGTACATGTTGGTGAGCGCCTTGGTCGAGGCGACCGCGATCTCCGGGCCGGCGTGCAGGTAGATGCCGCCGTCGACCGCGCGCGCGATCGCCGAGCCGACGACGTTGACGACGCCGAGCACACGCCCACCCTTGCGCTTGATCTCCTGGACCGCGAGCAGCGTGTCGATGGTCTCGCCGGACTGCGACACCGCGACATACAACGTGTCGGGCTCGATGATCGGGTTGCGGTAGCGGAACTCCGAGGCCGCCTCGGCGTCGGCCGGGACCCGGGCCAGCTCCTCGATCAGCCCGGCGCCCATCTGGCCGACGTAGTAGGCGGAGCCGCAGCCGAGGATCTTCACCCGGCGGATCGCGCGCAGCTCGCGCGGGTCGAGGTTGAGCCCGCCGAGGTGGGCCGTGCCGAACCGCTCGTCGAGTCGCCCGCGGAGCGCCCGCTCGACCGAGGACGGCTGCTCGAGGATCTCGGTGAACATCCGCGGCTCGTCGGCGAGCTCGCCGTACTCGTACGCCGACGGGTCCACGTCGACCTCGCGAGCCGTCGTCGTGGTCGTGGTCAGGTCCTGGCGGAAGGTCGTGAACCCGGTCGCGGTGATGGTCGCGAGCTCGCCGTCGTCGAGGTGGGCGACGGTGGTGGTGTGGCGTACGACCGCGGCCAGATCCGAGGCGACGTACATCTCTCCGTCGCCGACGCCGACGATCAGCGGCGAACCGTTGCGGGCGACGACCATGCGGTCGGGGAAGTCGGCGTGCACGACGGCGAGGCCCCAGGTGCCCTCGACCTGCGAGAGCGCGTCGACGACCTTCGCCTCCAGGGTGTCCGCGGTCGACGATCCGATGAGGTGGGCGAAGACCTCGGTGTCGGTGTCGCTGACCAGCTCGACACCCGCCTCGGTGAGCCGCTCCCGCAGCGAGGCCGCGTTGTCGACGATGCCGTTGTGGACGACGGCGACCCGGCCATCGGCGGAGGCGTGCGGGTGGGCGTTGGTGTCGTTGGCCGGACCATGGGTCGCCCACCGGGTGTGGCCGATGCCGACCTTGCCTGCGAACCGCTTCGGCAGCGCGTCGACCAGATCGCGTACGCGTCCGGCCTTCTTCACGACCTGGAGCCTGCTGCCCAGCACCGCGACACCCGCGGAGTCATAGCCGCGGTGCTCCAGCCGGGCGAGCCCCTCGGTGAGCAGGCCGGCGGCCTGCTGAGGTCCGATGTAGCCGACGATTCCGCACATGTGTCCCGTCCAATCAATCCGTCGTTCTATCCGTAGATGAGCCGTCGCAGCTGCCGTTCGGTCAGCTGCGGCGCGGCAACGACCCGCGCCCGAAGCTCCTCGGCGAGCTGCGCGAAGATCGCGTCGTTCTTCGCGCCGTAGGTCTTCAGCTGTGCATGCCGGCGGCGTACGTAGGTCTCGACCGGTTCGTCGAAGTACGCCACCACGTCCTCGATCACGCGCGCCGCCTCCGCGGGCCGGAGCCCGGTGGTGGCGACCAGGTGGTCGATCAGCGCTCTCTCGGCCTTCACTCCACCAACTGTGAGCCACCTACGGGACATCGTTCAAATTTCTGCCCGATTTCGGGCAGAACTTCTCTTTTCGCCCCAAGTGGGGCGCGACACACCCAGAGCGCCCGTCTCCGGGCCTCGAAGTGGAGCACCACGCCTCATCTGGCGGACTGCTTGGACATCGGAGTGGGGGTGCGGTACCTTAGGTGAACACAAGGTGAACAGGAGGTGTCTGATGAACGGAAATAAAGTGACCAGCAAGCTCGAGCTCCGCTGGCTCCCCGTCGTCGACCGCCGCGGCCGTAAGCACATGGAGGCCCGCTGGGTCGAAGTCAGTGCGCCCGCGACCACGCGTCACGCTGCCTGACAACCGCTCAACGTTTCCGAGGCCCGCCCCCGACAAGGGAGCGGGCCTCGTGCGTTTAGGGATAGCGTTGTCACTGCAACCAATTTCCCCGCCCGACGTCAGAAAGCCCACGAGAGCGGGAACATTGGGCGAGATTCCCCCGTTATGATGCTTGTAGTTTCAACCAATTCTTCCAGGAGCAAACCCAACATGGGCATTTTCAGCAAGAAGGACACGGCCCCCGCCGCGACCGAGTTCGACACCCCGACCGCCGCCATCGACGACATCGCCGGTGACTACACCCTCGACATCGCCCACACCCGTCTGGGCTTCTCGGCCCGCCACGCGATGGTGACCACCGTCCGCGGCTCGTTCAAGGAGTTCGATGGCACCGCGGCGATCGACACCGCCGAGCCGGCCAAGTCCAAGGTCTCGCTGACGATCAAGGCTGACTCGGTCGACACCGGCAACGCCGACCGCGACGGTCACCTGCTCTCGGGCGACTTCTTCGAGAACGAGACCCACCCCAACATCACCTTCGAGTCGACCGAGGTCGAGTTCGACGGCGAGACCTGGAACATCACCGGTGACCTGACCATCAAGGGCACCACCAAGTCGGTCACCGTGCCGTTCGAGCAGACCGGCTCCGCCAAGGACCCGTTCGGCAACACCCGCGTCGGCTTCGAGGGTGCCGTCGCGATCAACCGCACCGACTGGGGCCTCTCCTTCAACGCCGCCCTCGAGACCGGCGGCGTCCTCGTCTCCGAGAAGATCAAGCTCGAGTTCGACATCTCCGCGATCAAGAACGCCGACGAGGCTGCCTGATCCTGAGGTCGATCTGACCCACGATGCGTCGG
>NZ_JBHVGB010000135.1:0-17281 GCF_042801335.1 Nocardioides sp. NPDC057577
GGGGCCGCCTTTGCTGAGTTGTCAGCGGGGCCAGAGTCAGACCGGACGGACGTTCTCGGCCTGCGGGCCCTTCGGGCCCTGGGTGACGTCGAACTCGACGCGCTGGTTCTCGTCCAACGTCTTGTAGCCGTTGGTCTGGATCGCGGAGAAGTGCACGAAGACGTCGTCGCCACCGTTGTCCTGAGCGATGAAGCCGAAGCCCTTGTCGCCGTTGAACCACTTCACGGTTCCCTGAGTCATGAATCTAATCCTTGTGTACACAGGGCGACTCCGTGCCGCCCTTTGGGCGTTGAATCCACGAGTCCTGATTTCTGCTTCTGCGGAAGACCAAGTGCTGCACGAACGGTCACCGAGAGCAACCGCGAAGCGCGTGGGGACGCCTCCTTCAACGCAGCCAAGCCTACATGCCCAGGCGCCTCTGCGGGTATTGGTGTTTCTTGCGCGCGCCGCAGGCTTGATCTGGGCACCGTCGCGGGAGAGCCTGGCGTGCAGAAACCGACGATTGATGGGGACATTACGTGGACCAGCCATGGTGGCGAGAAGCCGTCGCATACCAGATCTACCCGCGCTCGTTCGCGGACTCGAACGGTGACGGGATCGGCGACCTGCCGGGGATCACCGACCACCTCGACTATCTCGCCGCGCTGGGTGTCGACGCGATCTGGATCTGCCCGTTCTACACCTCGCCGCAGAACGACCACGGCTACGACGTCGCCGACTACTGCGACGTCGACCCGATCTTCGGCACGCTCGCCGATGCCGACCAGCTGATCGCGCGGGCTCACGAGCTCGCTCTGAAGGTGATCGTCGACCTGGTCCCCAACCACACGTCCTCGGCGCACCCGTGGTTCGTCGAGGCGCTCTCGGAGGGACCCGGGTCCGCGGCGCGGGACCGCTACATCTTCCGTGACGGCCGCGGCGAGGCGGGGGAGAAGCCCCCGACCAACTGGCGCTCGGTCTTCGGCGGTCCGGCGTGGACGCGGGTCGAGGGTGGGCAGTGGTACCTCCACCTGTTCGACGACGACCAGCCCGACCTCAACTGGCACAACCCCGAGGTGGTGGAGGAGTTCACCAAGATCCTCACCTTCTGGCTCGACCGGGGCGTGGACGGCTTCCGGGTCGACATCGCCCACGGCCTCTTCAAGGATCTGCGCGACCAGGTCGTCCCCGAGGGCCTCGCGCTGACCTCCGACGCCGCGGTGATGTACGAACGCGGTGTCACTGACGCGCCGATGTGGGACAACCCGGGCGTCCACGAGATCTACCGCGCCTGGCGCAAGCTGATCGACTCCTTCGACGGTGACCGGATGATGGTCGCCGAGGCCTGGACCCCTGGGCCGGCGGAGCTACGCCGCTACGTACGTGCCGACGAGTTCAACCAGGCGTTCAACTTCTCCTGGCTGCAGGCGCCCTGGTCGGCCGAGGCGTTCACCGAGGTCATCGGGTCGACGCTGAAGGCGCTCGGTCCTTCGCGGGCGGCGCCCACCTGGGTCCTGTCCAACCACGATGTCGTACGCCACCGCTCGCGTTACGGCGACGGACTGCAGGCGCTTCACCGGGCTCGCGCGGCGACGCTGACGATGCTGGCGCTCCCGGGGTCTTCGTACCTCTACCAGGGGGAGGAGCTGGGCCTGCCGCAGGTGTATCTGCCGCCCGAGTACCAGGAGGATCCGTGGTCGGAGACCGGTGAGGGCGGTCGCGACGGGTGCCGGGTGCCGCTGCCGTGGAGCGGGTTCGAGCCGCCCTTCGGGTTCAGCGACGTACCCGACGAGAAGCTGCCGACGCAGCCGTGGCTGCCGCAGCCGGCCGAGTGGGTGGACCTCACCGTGGCTGCTCAGAACGGGGTCAGGGACTCCACGCTGGAGTTCTACCGGGCGGCATTGACGGCGCGACGGACGTTCGCGCTCGGCGCCGACGAGGACGTGGAGATCCTGGACGCGCCCGAGGGCATCGTCTCGTTCCGCCGCCGGAGAGGCGGCGGGAGCGACCTGATCGTCGTCCTCAACTGTGGCATGGAGCCGGCGCCGCTTCCCGAGGGCGAGATCGTGATGTACAGCGGTGACCCGGTCGTGGGCGACCTGCCCACCGACGCGGCGGTCTGGATCGTCGCTCCAGCGGCCGACTGATTCCCGGGCGGCGTGATCGTCTCACAAGATTGTCAACAATTTTGGTACGCTCCTTGGACCCGACCAAGGAGGACACGTGACGGTCTCGCCGACCCAGGTAACCCAACGCGACGTGGCGGAGGCGATCCGCCGCGACATTCTCGACGGTGAGCTCGTCGCCGGGCAGCGCCTGGTCGAGGCAGACCTCTCCGAGTCGCTCGGTGCCAGCCGCGGTGCCGTACGCGGCGCCCTGATCGACCTCACCCATGAGGGCCTGGTCGAGCGGATCGCCAACCGCGGCGCCCGGGTGCGGGTGGTCAGCGTCGAGGAGGCCGTCGAGATCATCGAGGTCCGCGCCGCCGTCGAGGCACTGTGCGCGGCCAAGGCTGCCGAGAAGATCACCGACGAGGAGATCGCCGAGCTGCGTCAGCTCGGCGAGGAGATGTCGGCCGCGGTCGCCTCCGGCGACGTGGGCACCTACTCCAAGCTCAACACCCGGCTCGACGAGCGCTTCGTGGCCATCTCCGGCCAGCAGGTGGCGGCCGAGACGCTCGCGCGGCTCCAGGGCCGGAGCGTACGTCACCAGTACCGGCTCGCCTATCGACCCGGTCGCTCCCAGGTCTCGCTGCCGCAGCACCTCGCGATCATCGAGGCGCTCGCCCGGCGCGACCCTGCTGCCGCGGACACGGCCGTGCGCGAGCACCTCGCCAGCGTCCGTGAGGCCGTCCTCGAGGTGGCCTCCTCCCGCTAGGAGCCATCCACCTCGGAGATCTGCTCGAGCCAGTCTCGGCTGGCCGTGGCGACCCGTGGGGGAACACCCAGGTCATCGAGCATCTCAGCGGCTGCCGCCATCTCGTGAGAGCGGCGTACGGCGTGACGGTGGCTGCCCTCGACGAGCCGGTCGAGGGTCGCGGCAGAGGCGCGGTCGAGCTCGCGCATGATCTCGGCGCGGGTCTCCTCCTCGAGCCCGGCTGCGCGGGCAGCGGTCAGGCTCTCCAGGACCGCGGCGGCGAGGCCCTTGTAGAACACCGAGCGGAGCAGCTTGCGGGTCGCCGCGTCGCCGACCTCACCGTCGAGGACCTCGACGCTCGCGCCGACCGTGCCCAGCAGCCGCGCCCCCTCGGTGGCACCCGGTCCGGCGGCGACCATCGGCACCCGGATGCCCAGGCCCGGCACGGTCGACATCAGCGAGACGTCGGCGAAGAGGCAGCGGCCGTCCAGCATCGAGAAGACCTCGCGCTTGCGGGCAGGGGAGGAGGTGTTGACGTCGGCCCAGACGGTGCTCACCGACAGCCCGGCCAGCGCGTTGCGGGCGGCGTCGACCGAGTCGGCGGCCGAGTTCACGCTGATCACCAGGTCGGCGCCGTCGACCGCCGCTGCCTCCGAGGCGCAGGCGACAGCGCCCGGGGGAGCGCCGACCGCCGGGTCGTAGGCCCGTACGGTGGCTCCCGCCGTCAGCAGGTCGGCGACGAACGCCGAACCTGCCTCGCCGAGCCCGAGAACCGCGACGATCATGCCGGCCGTTCTCCCCTCTTGGCCTTCTGGATCAGCTCGTAGACGTGGGCGCGCAGCTCCGCGAAGCGCGGCGCGGAGCGAGTGGTCAGCTGGTCGCGTTCGTCGGGGAGGTCGATGGCCACGTCCTCCAGGATCACCGTCGGCCGGTTGGAGAGCACGAGCACGCGCTCGCCGAGGTAGACCGCCTCGTCGATGTCGTGGGTGACGAACAGGACCGTCACCCCGAGCCGCTTCCACAGCTCGCGGACGAGGTCCTCCAGGTCGGCCCGGGTCTGGGCGTCGACGGCGGCGAACGGCTCGTCCATCAGCAGGACCGAGGGCTCGTAGGCGATCGCGCGGGCGATCGCGACCCGCTGCTGCATGCCGCCGGAGAGCTGCCAGGGGTGCGAGCTCGCGGAGTCGGCGAGGCCCACGGCGCTCAGCGCCTCGTCGACCAGCTCGGTCCGTCGGGCGCGCGGGATCTTCTTCTCCTTGAGCGGCAGCTCGACGTTCTGCCGGACGGTGAGCCAGGGGAACAGTGATCGGCCGTACTCCTGGAAGACGACCGCCATCCCGGCCGGCGGCTCGGTGACCGGGGTGCCGTCGAGCTCGACGACCCCGGAGGTGGCGTCCAGCAGACCGCTGATGCAGCGCAGCAGCGTGGTCTTGCCGGCGCCGGAGGGGCCGACGATGCAGACCAGCTCGCCCTTGGCGATCGAGAAGTCGAGCTGCGCGATGGCTTCGAGCGAGGTGCCGCCGGTGGTGTAGGTCTTCTTCAGGCCGCGTACGTCCAGAGCGGTGGGCCGGGGCTCGACGTCGAGGTCCTCGACGGGCAGTGCAGACACGATGACTCCTAGGAGGATCAGGCGCCGCGGTCGGCCTGACGCAGGCCGCGGTACCAGGCGAGCGAGTAGTGCTCGACGAGACGGAAGAGGACCGAGAGCAGGAAGCCGAGCACCCCGAGGAGGATGATCCCGGTCCACATCTGCGGGACGGCGAAGCTGCGCTGGAACTGCACGATCGAGGCCCCGAGGCCGCGGTTGGCGCCGAAGAGCTCGCTGATCACCATCAGGATGACGCCGATCGACAGCGCTTGGCGCGCACCCGCGGCGATCTGCGGCGAGGCACCGCGCAGCACCACCTGCCGCAACCGGGTCCAGGCGCTGAACCGGTAGCAGCGGGCGGTGTCGAGCATGACCTCGTCCAGGCCGCGTACGCCCTCGACGGTGTTGAGCAGGATCGGCCACAGACAGCCGAGCGCGATCGTGACGATCTTCGAGGTGTCGCCGGTGTAGCCGAGGAACAGCGCGATCACCGGCACCAGCACCGGCGGCGGCACCGCCCGGAAGAACTCCAGCGTCGGCTCGCAGAACGCCCGGACCGGACGGTAGAGGCCGATCACGACCCCGAGGAGTACGCCGCCGGCCAGCGCCACGGCATAGCCGGCCGCGAGCCGCGCCAGGCTGGGCAGGACGTCTCCGGTCCACCGGTCCGCGGTCCAGGTCTCCCCGAAGACGGAGACGATCTTGGACAGCGGCGGCCAGAAGACGCTCGTGGAGCCCGCCGAGGCGAACCACCACACCGCCACCAGGACGACCGGGAGGGCGAGGGCGTAGACGATGGTCCGAAGGAGTCTCATCGGGCCTCCTTGCGGATCGAGACGTGCCAGCGCAGGGTGCGCCGTTCCAGGGCCCGGGCGACCAGGTTGACGATGACGCCGATGATCCCGACGACGATGACCAGGGCGTAGGTCTTCTCGACCGCGCCGGAGGACTGGGCCACGCCGATCGACTTGCCGAGGCCGGGGACGCCGATGATCAGCTCGGCGGTGATCTCGAGGATCAGCGCGACCGATGCGGCGAGCCGGAATCCTGTCATGACATAGGGGAGCGCGGTGGGCCACACGACCGTACGGACGGTGGTCAGCCGCGAGAAGCGGTAGGAGCGGGCGGTGTCGCGCACGACCGGGTCCACGTCGGCGACCCCGTAGAGCACCTGCACGAGGATCTGCCAGAACGAGGCGTACACGACCAGGATCAGCGCCGAGGTCGGCCGGCTGCCGTAGAGGAGCACGACGAGGGGGATCAGGGCGACCGAGGGGATCGGGCGCAGGAACTCGATCGTGGAGGCGGTCAGGTCGCGCAGGAAGCCGACCGAGCCGATCACCACGCCGAGCACGATGCCGGCGGCCATCGCGATCGCCAGGCCGATGGCCCAGCCACGCAGGGTGGCGCCGAGGTCGGCCCAGAAGGTGGCCTCGCCGAGCTGGTCGACGAGCTCGGCGAACATCGCGCTCGCCGGGGGCAGGTAGCTGTCGTTGACGATGCCGAGACGCGGCAGCGCCTCGGCCAGTGCGACCACGACGAGCAGGCCGAGCACACCGAGGGCGGCGTCCCGGCCGCGACCGGCGACCCGCTTCGGGCGGATGCCGGCCACAGGCAGGGTGGTCACCGTCATGGAAGCAGGGCGTCCACGTCCGGGTCCTTGGCGAACAGACCGTCGGTCTCGGAGAGATCTGCCAGCTTCTGGATCGACTCGGCGTCGATCTCGGAGGTCCACTGCGGCATGTTGAGCTCGGCGAGCACCGTCTCGTCGATGTCGGTGTAGGTCGGGAGGATCTTCTTGACCTCGTCCGGGTGCTGCTGGGCGTAGTCGAGCGACTCGTTCATCGCGGCGGTGAAGGCCTCGACGGTGTCGGCGTCGGACTCGGCATAGCCCGTCGAGGTGAAGTACTCCGCGACCGCGAGGCCCGGATCGGCGGCGACGAAGTTGGAGCCGAGGTCGGTCATCCCGGCCTGGGTGCCGATGGTGAGGAACGGCTCGACGACCTGACCCGCGTCGACATCGCCCTTCTCGATGGCCGGGCCGATCTCGGGGAACGCCAGCTCGACGTACTCGATCTTGGTCGGGTCGCCGCCGTCCTGACGGACCAGCTCGTTGGTGGTGGTCGTGTTGATGTTCTTGAGCGTGTTGACCGCGACCTTCTTGCCCTCCAGGTCCTTGGGGGAGGTGATGTCGCTGCCGGCCTTGACGAGGACGCCGGCCATGTCGGCGGCCGGGTCCTCGGTGGCGTTGACGCCGGCGGTGACGACCTTGACCGGGACGTCCTGGGTCTGGGCCAGGAGCAGGGAGGTCGTGTTGGAGAAGCCGAACTGGTACTGACCGCTGGCCACCGCGGGGATGATCGCGGCGCCGCCCTGGGCGAGCTCGAGGTTGACGTCAAGGCCCTCCTCCTTGAAGAAGCCCTTCTCCACCCCCAGATAGATGGGGGCGACATCGACGATCGGGATCACGCCGACGGTGATCTCGGTGGCGCCGTCGGCGCCCTCGTCGGCGGACTCGTCACCACCACAGGCGCTGAGCGCGAGCGGCAGGGCGAGCACGAGTGCGGTTGCCAGACCGCGGCGCGCGGTGCGGGCAAGGGAGCGGTTCATGGGGGACTCCTCGTGGGCTGGGCGCCCGCTCGATCGCGGGCAGGTCGCCAGTGTGATGCACACCACGAGAGATTGTAAACAATCTTGGCGGCAATTTTACCGGCTGGCTGTGGGGTTGGCGGCCGCCGGGGCGGCCGCGGCACAACCTAGTGGTGAGCCCGGGTGGAGGCCATCGATTCCCGCAATCAGTGCACGGAACGATGGAAGTGCTGGTGGCGGCGGTGTCCGTGGTGGTGTCCGTGGTGTCCCTTGCGGAAGACGAGGGCCCCGACCGCGATCGCGGCGAAGACCCACCAGGGCACGCCCATCACGACCAGCCCGATGGCCACGAGCAGGAAGCAGGCGATCAGCGGGAAGGCCCGCGGCCGGCCGCGGCGGGGGCGGCGGACGACCTGCGGCGGCTGCGGGGCGCTCTTCGGCAGGTCGGTGAAGAGCATCTCCAGGTCGGCGCGGACCTTCGCGGACCAGACCGCGTCCAGGCGCTCGTAGTAGTCGTCGTCGGTGAGCCGGCCGGTCGAGTAGTGCTCGGCGAGCCTCGCCGACGCCTCCTCCCGATCGGCCTCGCTCACCCGCAGGTTGTCGAGGTTGCTCATGTCGTCTCCCTTGTGAAGGCTGCTTCGACTGTCGGCGTAGTGTCCCGATATATCGCGAGGGTACGCCGGAAGGAATGCAGTCGCAAGGGACTTTTGTCGGGGCTCAGACGTCGCCTCAGGTGAGCAGAACGACGACCAGCAGGATCGCCGGCACCGTGGCCAGCGTGCTGACGAAGATGACGTCCCGGGCCAGCAGTACGGCCCGGTTGTAGCGCTGCGCGACGACGAAGACGTTCTGTGCGGTCGGCAGCGCCGAGAGCACCGTCACCGCCAGTAGCGCCTCGGCGTCGAGCCCGAGCAGGAACCGCCCGATGACGTACGCCGCCACGGGCTGCACCACCTGCTTGGTCGCGACCACCGCGGCGAGGTCGAGCGGCGGCACGCCTCGTCCGGGAAGCGGGCCGAGCCGGAGTGCGACCCCGTAGGCGATCAGCATCGAGGGGACCGCCATGCCGGCCACCAGCTCCAGCGGGTCGGAGACCGGCGTCGGGAGGTCGAGACCGGAGACGGAGAGCGCCACCCCGATCAGGGAGGCGACGGTGATCGGGTTGGTCAGCGGTCGGCGCAGGATCGCCCAGAACGAGAGCCTCGTCGCGCTCGCGTCGGCGTCGAGGATCACCAGCGCCAGCGGCTGGAGCACGAGCATCTGCAGCAGAAGCGTCGGCGCGACCAGGACCGGGTCGCCCAGGACGTACGACGCGATCGGGAGGCCGAGGTTGCCGGCGTTGGCGTAGGAGCCGCACAGTGTCGCGACCACGGTGGTGCCCAGGTCGCGACGACGCAGGCGCGCGACGGTGACGATGAGGGTCGCTGAGACCAGTACGGCGCCGGCGACGGCGACCAGGTTGCCGGAGAACACGAAGCCGAGGTCGCTGTCGTCCATCACCGTGATCAGCAGGGCCGGGCTGGCGACGTAGAACGCGAGCGTCGAGAGGGTGCGCTGGCCCTGCTGGTCGAGGATCTTGAGCTGGGCGAGCAGGGCGCCGAGCGCGATGAGGACGCTGATCGTGGCGAAGCCGGTGAATACCCCTGCCACGGCCTTAGATCTCGCGGCGCAGGTCGAGGAGCCCGCGGGCGGCGTGCTCGGTGACGATGCGCTCGGCCTCGACCGCGTCGTGTCTGCGCAGGGCGAAGACCAGGTCGCGGTGCTCGGTGTAGCGGTCGGCGCCGAAGTCGTCGCCGGCCAGCAGGTGCGCCCGGGAGATCTCCCGCTGCCGTGAGCGGGTCAGCGAGCGGGACTGCTCCAGGAGGCGTACGAGGACGGGGTTGTGGGCCGCGGCGTTGACCTGCTCGTTGAAGCGGCCGAGCACGTCGAGGAAGCGATCGGCGTGCTTCTCCACCGGTTTGCCCTCGCGGTGGCGTGCCCGGATCAGGATCACCAGGTCGTCGGCCTCGTCGAGCAGCCGGTCGAGCTCGTCGAGCTCGTCGTCGCTCACGTGCCGCGCGGCGAACCGGGCGGCCAGGCCGCGCAGCGCGACCTCGACCTCGGCCAGGTCGTGGCCGGCGTCCTCCCCGATGCGGGCCACCAGGGTCGTACGCGGCCCGACCCGTTCCACGAGTCCGTCGAGCTCGAGCCGCCGGATCGCCTCGCGGACCGGGGTCGGGCTGACGCCCAGGCGCTCGGCCATGCCGCGCTCGGTCACCTTGGCGCCGGGCGGGAGCTCGCCGGAGCCGATCTGGCTGCGTAGAGCCTGGTAGACGCGCTCGGCCACGGTCGTGGTCTCCGGCATCTCGGGGGAGGGGATCGACATGGCCCCGATCCTAGGCCACTTTTCAAGCAGTGCCACCTCTTGACTGTTTTGCTGTAGCAAAACTACTGTGAGCGCCGCCACATGCCGCAGAGACTCATTCAGAGACTCATTCAGAGACCAGCAGAGACCAGTCAGAGATCACGGAGGTCCGTCTCGTGAGCACCACCATCCCCACCGCACCACCTCGGCAGCTCGGACCTCGCCGGATCACGCTCCTCGTCGCCCTGGCGGTCTTCGCCCAGGAGTCGATGTGGAACTTCTACGACAGCCAGGTGCCGCCGCTGCTGCGTGAGCACCTGGCCAGTGCCGCCCTGGTCGGCTTCATCATGGGCATGGACAACCTGCTCGGGATCTTCATCCAGCCGTGGATGGCCAACCGGTCCGACCGGACCCGCACCCGCTGGGGCCGACGGATGCCCTACCTCGCCGTCGGGATGCCGCTCGCGGCGCTGCTGTTCGTGACCCTGCCGCACACGGCCGACTCGCTGCCGCTGCTGATCGTGGTCATCGTCGCGTTCGCGCTGGTGTCGAACTCGTTCAAGCCGATCGGCGAGGCGCTGGTGCCCGACTTCATCGCCCCCGAGCGCCGCAGCCGGGCCAACGCCGCCGTCAAGATCGCCTCCAGCCTCACCGTCATCGTCGCGGCCCTGGTCAGCATCCTGCTGGTCGACGACCACCCGGCCCTCGCCTTCGCGGTGATCGCGCTGATCACCCTCGTCTCGATCACGGTGCTGTGCCTCTCGATCCGCGACAGCTCCTCGCCCGGCTATCGGGCCGCGGTGGCCGAGGATGCCGCCGAGGAGGCCGACGCGGAGTCGACGACGGTCGGGCAGGCGCGCATCCGCGACACCATCTGGGAGATCGTGCGTGACACCGACCGCAGCCGGCTGCTGCTGATCGTGGCCATCCTGGTCTTCGGCAGCGCCTGGGCGGGCTCGCGCGCGCTGGTCACGCCCTACGGCATGGAGACCCTGGGGATGTCGCGTGGCGACGCCGGTGGACTCACCCTGCCGAGCGGGGTCGCCTTCCTGCTCGCGGCCTACCCGACCGCACTGCTCGCGGAGCGCTTCGGCCGGCTGCGAACGATGATCGGCGGCATGGCGATCTTCGCGGCCGCCATGCTCCTCGGCACCCTGGTGCAGACCCCGACGGGCACCGTGGTCGCGTTCTGCATCGGCGCCGCCGGTGCCTCGGCCTTCTTGGTCAACGCCGTCGTCGTGCTGTGGAACCTGGCACCGTCGGCGCGGGTCTTCGGGACGTACGCAGCGCTCTATGCGGTGGGTTGGCAGAGCGGTGCCTTCCTCGGCCCGGCCCTGATCGGCGGGGCGGTCGACGTCCTGGGCTGGCAGACGATGCTGCTCGACATCGCGGTCGTCGCGGCGGTCGCGGTCGCGATCGTGGTGCGGATCGACCGCCTTCAGCGGCGCGGCGACGTCGAGAGGGCGGTGTGAGCGAAGTGGCCCGGATCCTGATCACCACCGACTACCTGCGGCCGGGCGATGAGGTCGACGACCTCCTCCGCTCCCGCGGCCACGAGACCCGCTACCCGTCCGGAGACCTGGTCGCGGATCTCGCCGGGGTGGAGGGCGCCCTGGTCGGTCACGACCCGCTCACCGCCGAGGTCCTCGCGTCCGCGGACCGTCTGCGAGCGGTCGTACGCACCGGGGTCGGCTACGACGCCATCGATGTCGACGCGGCGGCACGTGCCGGGGTCACGGTCAGCAACCTGCCCGGGATCAACGCCAACGCGGTCGCCGAGTACACGATGGGACTGCTCCTCGCCTCCTCCCGCCGGCTGGTCGAGAGCGCGACCGGTGTCGCGTCCGGCGGCTGGCCGCGCGGGGACGGCCGCGAGCTGCGCGGCTCCACCCTGGGCCTGATCGGCTACGGTGCCGCCGCCCGCGCGGTCGTTCCGCTCGCCCGGGCGTTCGGGATGAGCGTGCTGTGCACGACGGGTGTCCCGGCCGCCGAGCGCACCGACGCGGACGTCGAGTTCATGGAGCTGCCCGCGCTGCTGGCGTACGCTGACTTCGTCTCGGTCCACACCGCGCTCACCCCGAGGACGCGCGGGATGCTCGACGCCGATGCGTTCGCGCTGATGAAGCCCGGTGCGGTGCTCGTGAACACGGCCCGCGGTGCGATCGTCGACGAGCGCGCGCTCGCCGCCGCGGTCCGGGAGGGACGCATCGCGGGGGCCGCGCTCGACGTGGTCGCCGAGGAGCCGCTGCCGGCGGACAGCCCGCTGCGCGATGTGCCCGGCATCGTCGTCCACTCCCACCTGGCCGGGCAGACCGCTGAGGCCCGTCGGGCCGCCGGCATCGAAGGAGCCGAGGAGCTCATCGCGGCCCTGGCCGGCCGCCCGAAGCACGCCGTCAACGCCCACCTGATCGACCTGCTCGAAGAGAAGAGGAATCAATGAACGACCACAGGGCTGACTCCGTCAGCATCCTGGTGCCCAGCGGGATGCTCGGCGCCGGGTTCCCGGAGGAGACGATCACCCGTGGGATCGCACTGGGAGCGGACGTGATCGCCGTCGACGGCGGCTCCACCGACTCCGGTCCCTACTACCTGGGTGCCTCGAAGCCGAAGACCACAGCCGCCGCGGTCGCCCGTGACCTGAGGCTCCTGCTCCGGGCCGCAGCCGGTGCCGGGATCCCGCTCATCGTCGGCTCCTGCGGCACCAGCGGCACCGACGACGGCGTCGACTGGGTCGCCGGGATCGTCGCCGACCTGCTCGCCGAGGAGGGCCTGTCGATGAAGGTCGCCCGGATCTACAGCGAGCAGCGCGCGGCGGACCTGAAGGAGCCGCTCGGGGCCGGCCGGATCCGTCCGCTGCCGCCGCTGGGCGAGCTCGACGGGGCGACGCTCGAGGACTGCACGCACATCGTCGCCATGATGGGCCACGAGCCGATCGCCGAGGCTCTCTCGGCCGGGGCTCAGGTGGTCCTGGCCGGGCGGGCGACCGACACGGCCAACGCCGCTGCGTACGCCTTGCTGAAGGGGATGCCCGCCGGGCCGGCCTGGCACGCGGCCAAGATCGTCGAGTGCGGTGGCCAGTGCACCACCAACCCGCGGACGGGTGGGGTCTTCGCGACCGTCGACCGGACCGGGTTCACCATCGAGCCCCTCGACGAGAGCGCCGCGTGCACGCCGATCTCGGTGGCCGCCCACATGCTGTACGAGACGGCGAACCCGTTCGAGATGCGGGAGCCCGACGGCACCCTCGATGTGCGCGATGCCGTCTACACAGCGCTCGACGAGCGCCGGGTGCGTGTCGAGGGGTCGCGCTTCCATCACGCCGAGCAGCACACGATCAAGCTCGAGGGTGCCCGGATCACCGGCTACGAGACCATGTCGTTCTCGGGGATCCGCGACCCGCTGATCCTGAAGGACATCGAGGGCTGGGCCTCGCTGATGGATGTGGTGTTCACCCAGCGGGTCGAGCAGACCCTCGGTCTGACCCGTGAGGAGTACGACTATGACCTGCGGCTCTACGGCTACAACGCGGTCCTCGGCGACCTCGACCCGTCCACCGAGCCGCCGCGCGAGGTCGGGGTGATGCTGCTCGTCCGGGCCGCCGACCAGGCTCTGGCCACCGCGGTCGCCAAGGTCGCCAACCCGCTGATGCTGCACCTGCCGGCCCAGGACATGGACTATCTGCCCAGCCTGGCGTTCCCCGGGTCGCCGGCCGAGGTCGAGCGGGGCGCTGCGTACGAGTTCGTGCTCAACCACGCCGTCGACAGCCTCACGCCGACCGCGATGTTCCGCACCGAGTTCCTTGCCGAGACAGGAGAGAAGCACGATGTCTGAGACCACCCTGGGGGACCTCGCGATCGAGGTCCGCTCCAAGAACGCCGGGCCGTTCTGGATCACGATGGAGCTGTTCATGCGCGACGCCGAGGGCTACCGGATCGCGGCCGATGAGACGTTCCTCGACGAGGACGTCGTCGGCGGCCTCTACCGGGTCGATCCCGGGTCGGTCCAGATCTTCCGGATCCCGTCGCTCAACGTCGTCAAGATCTCCTACCCGCGCCCGGTCTCGCAGGGTTCGCTGCGCGACCGCGACACCCACGCCGGCCAGCACCACGTCCCGTTGGCCCAGCTGGTCGTGCGGTGAGCTAGAGGTCCAGGTGGTCGCAGACCGCCTGGGCCCAGCGCTCGTAGCCCGCCGGTGAGGCGTGGAACCCGTCGGCGGCGAAGAATGACGGCTCCGCGGGACCGAGGTCGGCGGAGCTGACCCACTGCACCGAGGTACGCCCGGCGCAGACCAGCCGCGCCGCCACGTCGAGCGCCTTCCCGCGCTCGGCGAGGTAGCGCCGCAGGGTGCGGGGGAGCGACGGGAACGCGCCGAACTCCGGGATCCCCGGGAGGACGGTGTGCGCGGCGTGCTGCTCGAGGGTCTCGACGATGGCGGTCAGGTCCCGCGTCCACGCCTCGACCGAGCGGCGCGCGAGGATGTCGTTGGCACCCACCAGGAGCACGGCGAGGTCCCACTCGCCGGTGACCTCGGTGAGGATGCCGTGCCGGATCCGCTCGCTGGTCGCGCCGTACTTCCCCAGGGCCCGCCACTCGACCGGACGCTCGGTCCGCTTCGCGATCGCGCGTGCCATCGACCCGGCGAAGGCGAGGTCGTGGGTGGGTGCGCCGCGCCCTGACGCGGACGAGTCGCCGATCACCAGCAGCCGCAGCGGCGCACCTGTCGGGCCCGGTACGAGCCCCTTCGTCGGACCCTCCGGACGAGGCTCCTTACCGATGGTCCGATGGACGTACGCGGCCTGTGCGGCGACCAGTGGGAGCAGCAGTGGATTCATCGTCTCTCCCGCGCGGTTCCGTCGTGACGTACGTGCTCTTCCGTCGTTCTACAGCGCGTGCTCCGGCGGGTCTGCGACGTTGGCTGAACGGCGGGCGAATGTCCCCGGAAGGTTTGACACAAGGGGTCCTCGCGTCGGTGAACGTTGGGGTACAAGACAAGGGAATCCAAGACACGCGCCCCGACCCGCCGCGTGCCCGCCCTAGCATCACGCCCATCCGTGAGCGCCCACTCAAAAACCTCCCCTCACCTCGAAGGAATGCGCCGACATGTCCGACTTCATCAGCGGCATCTTCAACCGTCACAAGAACGACCCCACCAAGGCCGAGGAGGGGGCGTCGACCGACGCCTCCGCTCCCGTCTTCGGTGAGAACCTGGCCACCACCGAGCTGGCCACCGAGACCACCGCGTACGTCACCGACTCCGGCATCGGCGAGGCCACCGAGCTCGTCGCCGAGCCGGTTGCCGAGCCTGTTGTCGAGCCTTTCGTCGAGCCGGTCGCCGAGACGGCGGTCGTCGAGACGGTCGCCGAGACGGCGGTCGTCGAGCCGGTCGCCGAGACGGCGGTCGTCGAGCCGGTCGCCGAGACTGCCGTCGTCGACCCGCTCTCCGACCCTGAGCACGTCGTCACCGACTCCGAGGAGACCCCCGCCGCCGACGTGGCCGAGCTCGCCGCCGAGGACACCGAGCTCGCGGCCGACGTCGTGGGCGAGGTCGCCGAGACCGAGACCATCGAGACGGTCGAGACCGAGGGTACGTACGAGGCGCCGCTCGAGGGCGCCGACGCCGAAGCCCCTGCCGCCGAGACCACCGACGAGGTCGAGGAGACCGTTGTCGAGGAACCGCCGGTCGAGACCGCCGACGAGACCCTCAACGAGATCGTTGCCGAGGAGGTCGCCGTTGATGGTGTGACCGAGGTCGAGGTCGACGCCGAGGACGCGTTCGTGCCCGCCGACGCGATCGAGTCCGACGACGACGTCGAGGTGGCGGCCGTGGTCGAGGAGACCGTTGCCGACGACGCGCCGGCCGACGCCGAGGAGACGGTTGTCGAGTCCGAGGGAGAGGTGCTCGAGGCTGAGGCTGTTGTCGAGGAGGCTGCTGCCGAGGAGTCGACCGAGATCGAGGACGCGGTGGTGACCGCGGAGGACGGCGAGGTCTCCGAGGTCGAGGTTGTCGAGACCGTCGAGACCGTTGAGTCGGAGGACGCTGTCGAGCCGGACGCCGAGGTGATCGAGGAGACCGTCCTCCAGGAGGAGGACGCGCTGGCTGAGGCCGCCGCCGAGGAGGCCTTCGCGCCGGTCGAGACCGACGCCGAGGAGACGGTCGTCGAGCCGGAGGCTGAGGTGATCGCCGAGGAGGTCGCCGTCGAGGAGGCGCCCGTCGAGACCGAGGACGTCTTCGTGGCTCCCGAGACCGGTGAGGCGACCGAGGTTGCTGAGGAGGCCGCCAACGAGGACGCTGCTGACGTGACCGAGCCGGTCGAGCCCGACGCCGAGGTCGCCGACGCCGTCGAGGAGGAGACGCCCGTCGAGGACGTCGTCGAGGAGGCGACCGAGGTCGAGGTCGCCACCGAGGACGCCGAGGTGACGGTCGAGGTTGCTGACGCGGCTGCCGAGGTGACCGACGAGGTCGAGACCTCCGTGGAGCCGACCGACGTCGTCGAGGAGGCCGCGGTCGAGGAGGCCGCCGTCGAGGAGGCCGCTACCGAGGAGACCGCCGCCGAGGAGACCGCCGCCGAGGAGACCGAGGCGATCATCGACGAGCCGCTGACGGAGGACGCGCCGGAGGCACCGGCCGACGAGGTCGCCGACGCCATCGACACCGTCACCGAGGAGACGGCGACGGAGACGGTCGAGGAGCCCGCCGCGGTCGAGGAGATCGTGTCCGAGGCGCCCGCGCCGGGCTTCGCGCCCGAGCCGGTCGTCGAGCCGGAGCCCGACGCCAACTCGACGCTGACCGGCGTCCTGCGTGCGGCCCGCGAGGAGCGCGGCGCCTCGACGGTGAGCGAGGGCCTCGTCGAGCGCCTGGTCCACCACGTCGTCGCCAAGATCGACGGCGTGCACGCCATCGACGACGAGGGCACCTCGGTCGACATCGCCGACGACGTCGCCAACATCACGGTGTCCTACGTGATCGCCTACGGCACCAACGTCAAGAGCAACGCCGCCACGATCCGCACCCAGGTGATCGAGGTCGTCGAGGACTACTTCGACATCGACGTCGAGGCCGTGGACGTCAACGTGAGCGACTTCCACATCGCCTGACCCTCCGCCGGACGGCATGGGAGAATGACCGAAAGCCTCGGAGCGCACCGCGCTCCGAGGCTTTCGTGTATGACCACACTCCACACCCACCTCGACCTTCCCCGCCCCCTCACCGCCCGCTTCGCCGAGCCCGAGGACCATCTCGCTCTCCGCCACCTCTGGCTGCTCTTCCGCCACGACATGTCGAGCTACAGCTCCACCCTTCCGTTCGCCGACGGCACCTTCCGCTCCGAATGGCTCGATGCCGCCCTCCGTTCCGACCCCGGCTGGCGCGCCTGGATCCTCACCGCCGGCATCCACCCCATCGGGTTCGCTCTGGTGCGGGACGCCGACCAGCCCGTACGCATCCTGAACAGCTTCTTCCTCGTCGCCGCTGCTCGTCGGGGTGGGCTCGGACTCCAGTTCGCTCGAGCTGTTGTCTCTGCGGCTCCGGGACAATGGGGTGTGGCCTATCAGCAGCGGAATCGTGGGGCTGTTCGGTTCTGGGATCGGGTGACCGAAGAATGTGAGCGGTCGTGGGATGAGACTGTGGGGGATACGTGGCTCTGGTTCTCGGTCGGGGTCGGGGGCATGCCCGGTGGTCGAGTCGACTGACGTCGCGGTCGAGCCGCCGGGCCTTCCCGCTGGTCGAGCCGCCGGGCCTTCCCGCTGGTCGAGCCGCCGGAGCCGCTAGGCGGAGGCGTGTCGAGACCAACACAGTCCTCTTGCGTCTGGAGAGCTCGCTTATGGGCTGTGCTTCGTTTCAGGGTTCGCCGCCGACCCTTGCTTTGAGTGTTTCTCGATCACGTGCCGCGTCAAGGACGCCCTTCGGGCGCCGGCTTCGCCGGCCG
>NZ_JBHVGB010000136.1:0-17223 GCF_042801335.1 Nocardioides sp. NPDC057577
TCCTAACGCGCCGACTCGGCGAATCGGGGTCAGCTGCCAGCGGGATCCGGCCATCGCGGGCCGTAGGCGGGATAGTCGCGGGGCACCCGGAGCGGGAAGGCCGGGTCGCGCTTCTCGAGGAAGGCGGCGACGCCCTCGCCGACGTCGCCGAGGCCGGGCAGCTCGTAGACGCCACGCGATTCGATGCGGTGGGCCTCCCACGGGCTCGACGCGGCCCACATGCTCCACAGCAGCTGCTTGGACAGGGAGATCCCCACGGTCGAGGCCCGCTCGGCGATCTCGGTGGCGATGGCGTACGCGGCATCGAGGAGGTCGGAGTCGGGGACGACCCGTCCCGCCAGCCCGCCGGAGACCACCTCACCGGCGGGCAGCAGGCGGCCGGTGAGGACCCACTCGGTGGCGCGGGCGGTGCCCACCAACCGCGGCAGGAACCAGCTCGCGGCGGACTCGATGAGCATCCCGCGCCGCGTGTAGACGAAGCCCACCCGGGTCGACTCCCCCACCACCCGGATGTCGGCGGGCAGGATCATCGATGCCCCGCCACCGACGGCCGCACCGTTGACCGCGGCGACCACCGGCTTGAGCATCGCCGCCATCCGGAGGGTGACGACGCCGCCGGCGTCCCGGGGCACACCGTCGAGATCGCCGAAGCGCTCGACGAAGGCCGCGTGCTCGGGCGACGGCTCGCGGTCACCATGATGGAACCCCTCGTCGAGATCGGCGCCGACGCAGAAGTTGCGGCCCTTCCCGGTCAGCACGACCACCGCGACCTCGTCGTCGGTCTCGGCCCGGTCGATCGCGTCGACCAGCTCGGTGCACAGGCGCAACGTCATCGCGTTGCCCTGCGCGGGGCGGTCGAGGGCGATGGTCGCCACCCTGCCCTCGACCTGGTAGTCGACCACGGGATCAGCAGTCATCTCAAAGCTCCTGACATTGGCAGATAAACCGTATGGCGTTAGGTTAATCTGAAACCAGGAGGAAACACCATGGCTGCTGAACTGCTCTTGACCGGAGTCCGCGTCGCCGATCTGGGAGACGCCGTCGGAGAGGCCGCGGCCCGCCTGCTGGCGGATCTCGGCGCCGAGACCCTCAAGCTCGAACCCCCGCAGGGCGCCCGGACCCGGACCGAAGAACCTGTGCTGGACGGCCACTCGCTGCCCTACAGCGTCCGCAACACGAACAAGTCGGCGCTGATCGCCGACCTGACCACGCCCGAGGGCAGAGCGGATGCTCGCGCGCTGGTCGCGGAGGCCGATATCGTCTTCGTCTCCCCCACCGCTGCCGGCGCCATCGGGCTGGCCGAGCTGCGCGATATCCGTCCGGGGTTGGTCGCAGTCATCTCCTCCCCCTTCGGCCTCAGCGGTCCGCGACGCGACTGGCAGGCGACCGGACGTACGCTGCTCGCTCTCGGTGGGGCGATGTCGCGCTCCGGCAGCCCCGGCGCGCCGCCGCTGGTTCCGCCCGAGCAGCTCGCGACCGCTACGGCGACCGCCCAGGCCGCGTGGCTGGCGATCGTCGCCCACACCCAACGGACACGGACCGGCCTCGGGCAGACCATCGACCTGTCCCATCACGAGGCGGTCGCGACCGGGCTCGACCCGGCGTTCGGCGTGCAGGGATCGGCCGCGGCCGGGCGGTCGGGGAAGTTCCGGCGTGGCCGTCCGCCGGCCGACTCCTACCCGATCTACCGCTGCGCGGACGGGTTCGTACGCCTGTGCCTGCTCGCCAAGCGTCAGTGGCGCGGCATGTTCGGCTGGCTCGGCGAGCCGGCCGAGTTCGCCGACCCCAGCTATGACTCGATCACCGCCCGGGTGGCCGCCTCCGACCGTCTCGAGCCGCTCATCGAGGCGCTCTTCGCCGACCGCACCGCAGCCGAGCTGGTCGACGAGGCCGCCAGGCGAGGGATCCCGCTCGCCCAGGTGCTCTCACTCGGGGAGGCGCTCGCCGCGGACCACTTCACCAAGGCCGGAACCGTCTCGCGCACGGAGGTGGCTCCCGGGCTGACGGCGACCGTGCCGGTCGGCTACCTCGCCGCCGACGGACACCTGCTCGGGCTCCGGACGCCGAGCCCGGGGCTGCCGACGCAGACCGCCTCGGCCGGCGCGTGGGCCCCGCGCGAGGAGCCCGTCCATCCGGTCCCGGCCACCGGCGGGGCTCCCTTCGCCGGCCTCCGGGTCCTCGATCTCGGCGTCATCGTGTTCGGCGCCGAGGCGGGACGAGCCTTCGCCGATCTCGGCGCCGAGGTGATCAAGGTCGAAAGCCGCAGCTACCCCGACGGGCTGCGCCAGACCCGGAACGGCGAGGCGATGAACGCCTCGTTCGCGTGGGGGAACCGCGGCAAGCGCAGCCTCGGGCTGGACCTGCGCACCGAGGAGGGCAAGCGGATCTTCATCGAGCTCGCCCGGCATAGCGACGTGGTGCTCTCCAACTTCAAGCCCGGCACCCTCGACTCCCTCGGCATCGGGTTCACGACGCTGGCCGCCACCCACCCGGGCATCATCGTCCTGGAGAGCTCGGCCTTCAGCGCCGAGGGGCCGTGGGCGCAGCGCCTGGGCTACGGCCCGCTGGTGCGGGCCGCCTGCGGGGTGACCAGCCTGTGGAAGTACGCCGCCGGCGACACCGCGTCCTGGGACGGGGTGACGGTCTTCCCGGACCATGTCGCCGCCCGTCTCGGAGCTCTCTCGGTGGCGGCCGCGTTGCTCGCCCGGAGCCGCGACGGCCGCGGGCGCCACCTGCAGATGGCCCAGTCCGACGTGGTCCTGCACCAGCTCGCCGACCTGGCCCTGCTCGAGAGCCTGCGGCCCGGGTCCGTCTCGGCGGTCGGCAACCGGGGCCGGGAGGTCTTCGGGGGCGTCTTCGCCTGCGCGGGCGACGACGAGTGGTGCGTCATCGACGCGCGCGACCCGGACGAGGTCGACGTACTGCGCGAGGCGGTAGGGGCCGGCGAGCAGGACCTCGGCGAAGCGGTGAGCGGCTGGACCGCTGTTCGCTCCCCCGCAGAGGTCGGCGAGGAGCTCCAGCGCCGCGGGCTGCCGGCGGCGCCGATGCTCCGGCTCCCCGAGCTGCTCGACGACCCTCAGCTGGCCCATCGCGCGACCTACACGACCCTGACCCACCCCCTCCTGGAGCAGACCCTCCCCGCGGAGGACGCGGCCTCGGCGTACGAGCGGCTCGAGGTGCCGACGCTCGGGCCGGCCCCGCTGGCGGGGGCCGACACCGAGTCGATCTGCCGTGACCTGCTGGGGCTCGACGAGGCCCTGGTCGCCGACCTGCTGGACCGCGGCGTCCTCTTCGTGCCCTGAGGCCCGGGCTGAGCCCGGGCCGGGGCGCTCAGCCCGGGTGCTCAGCCGGCGGGAGTGGTGGGCGGAGCGTCGGGGTCCTTTGGGCGGTAGTCATCGGCGTACTCGACCTCGGCGGCCTTGATCTGGCGGCCCAGCCACGTGTTCCAGGCCTTGGTCTGGGCCTGCGTCGTCAGGGTCTGGGTGAGCGTCTGGGCGGCGTCCTCGAGTCCGACCGGGATCGGCTCGGTGACGTCGGTGACGACGCCGACGTTCCAGCCGCTGCTCGTCCGGACCGGACCGAACACCTTGCCCTTCGCGGCACCGAAGGCGGCCTTGGCGTAGGTGTCTTCCAGCTGCGACTTCTGGACGGCGCCCAGGCTACCGCCCTTGGCGGCGGTGCTGGAGTCGCGCGAGCTGCTCCGGGCGACCGTCGCGAACGCCGTCCCCCTGCCGAGCTCGGCGAGCACCTGGTCCGCCTCCGCCTCGGTGGCGACCACGATGTTGCTGACAGAGCGCTGCTCCGGCGTGACCATCTCGGTCTTGTGGTCCTCGTAGTAGCTCTGGACGTCTGCCTGGGTGACCTCGGGGACGCTCGCGGTGATCTCGGAGTAGAGACGGCTGGTCGCGATGACGCGAGTGATCTCGGAGAGCACCTCGGACTCGGTGACCCCGGCGGTGGCCAGGAACTGCTCGTAGGTCTTCTGGTCGCCGAGCATCTGGGACTCGATCACCTTGTCGAGCTGTTGCTGTGCCTGGGTGCGGGTGACGGTGATGTCCTTGCTCTTCGCGGCGCGCTCCAGGATGAGACTGACCGCCATCGACTTGGCGGCGTCGCGACGGAAGGAAGCCTTCTTGGAGGCATCGGTCGGCTGCTTGACGTTGTAGAGGCCGGAGAGGACCTTGATCCGCTTGTCGAGCTCGGAGACCTTCACGGTCCGGTCGCCGACCTTCATCGCAGCGTCGGACGGAAGCGCGTTGGCTCGTTGGACGACGAGGAACGCGCCCCCACCGACGACGGCGACCGCCACGACCACGGCCAGCAGTCGCGGCCACCAGGGCGGGATCAGGGAACGTACGTTGATCGGTTTGATGGCGAGCTGGGTCATGCGCTGACCTCCTGGAGTTCTCGTGAGGATGGGGTTTCGAGCGTTTCCGTCCCCGATGGCCGGGGCTCGGGAGCGCGGAGCACCCGGGCCACCAGATGCGCCGCGGCGTACGAGCTGACGACGCCGGCGGCGAGCAGGAGCCCGAAGTCGCGGAGCACGGTGAGGCCGGAGAGCCCCAGCGCGAGATAGCCGACGGCGCCGGCGACGGCCGCGGTCAGGACGGTGCGCCCGGCCGAGGAGAGAAGGCGTCGTTCGCCGATCATGGTGACGAACTCGCACGAGGTGACCGTCACCAGCGCGCCGATGGCGAGGGTGAGCGGGCTCAGGTCGATGCCGGCGAGCCGGACGGCGGCGAAGAGCCAGCCGGCGGCGAGCAGGGCGGTGGCCAGGACGCGTACGCCGGCTCGCCACGAGCGCAGCCCGAGCCCGACCAGGAGCGCGGCGACGAGGATGCCGACCGCGTTGACGGTGTAGCGGGCATCCTCCATCGCGCTCAGGCCGTCGGCGGCGAGCACCGGCAGGCCGACGATCTCGACGCGGTAGCCCTTCGGCGGGTCCGGCAGCTCCTGACGCAGCGACTCGATGAGCCGGCGCTGGGCACGTACGTCGTCGAGCGTGATGCCGTAGGTGGAGACGGCGGCCTGGTGATTCCTCGCGAGCACGGCCTCGGTGAGGTAGTCGGGAAGGACCTCGGTGCCCGCGCTGACCTGGGCCGCGGTGGCACCGCCCCCGAGGAACGCGAGCAGCTGGCTGTAGGTCAGCAGGGGCCGCATCTGGTCGGCGTGCTCGCGCACGACGAGGCTCTGCGCCTTCTGCGACCAGGCGATCGCCTCGGGCGAGGCGACGTTCTTGCCCCGCAGCACGATGTCGAGCTCGCCGGAGAAGCCCAGCGTCTGCTCGATGCGAGCGGCGTCGGCCAGCTCGGGTACGCCCTTGGCGAGCTCTTCGGGGCTGGACTGGATCCGCATGCCGGGCAACAGCACCCAGCCCGCGACGGCGACCGCCGCGAGCACGACCAGGACGCCCTTGACCGCCCTGGGCGACAGGCTCGGTCCGCGACGTGCCTCACGGCCGGCTCGAGGCTCGATCCGTCCGATCATCAGGCGCAGCACCAGGGCCCAGCCCACGGTCAGCACCAGACCGAGCGCGAGGGCGAGGCCGAACTCGCGTACGAACGGCAGCGGGGTCAGCGCGAGGCTGGCGAACGCGGCGGCCGCGGCACCCGCGGTGACCAGCACGC
Source organism: Nocardioides sp. NPDC057577 (assembly GCF_042801335.1). Classification (NCBI taxonomy): domain Bacteria; kingdom Bacillati; phylum Actinomycetota; class Actinomycetes; order Propionibacteriales; family Nocardioidaceae; genus Nocardioides; species Nocardioides sp. NPDC057577. The sequence continues at coordinate 5,628 of NZ_JBHVGB010000136.1, forward strand.
CACGGACGCGCTCGGACTGCAGCAGGTAGAGCGGGAAGTCGCTGCCGACGCCGAGCAGCACCGGCAGGAACGCGGCGGCACCGAGCGAGAGCGGCACCCCGAGCAGACCGAAGACGGCGACCGTCGTCGCGGTGCCGAGAAGGGCGCAGCCGAGCGGCAGGAGGCTGTCGCGGCGCCGCCTGCTCCAGCCCGAGATGACGAGCACCAGCGCGACGGCACCGAGCGCGACCGCGCCGAGACGGAGGATCTCGGTGTGCGCACGATCGGCGACGCCGGAGACGACGACGGGAACGCCGGAGACGACCGGCCGCTCGATGCTCAGCCCGGAGTCTCGTACGGCCTTGCGGATCTGTGCCACCAGGCGGCGGTTCTGTTCCTGGTCCAGGCCGGGCTCGGGCCGGATCAGCAGTGTCGCCGACTTGGCGGTCGGCACCAGGAACCGCCACTCCGGGCGCGGGTTGCCGGCGCGGTCCATCAGCACCGAGGCCACGAACTTCTGGTTCTGCACGGTGGGGAGGCCGACCGGCAGCGCCTCGGCGAGCAGCTTGCCGTAGCGGCGGTCGAAGGGCACGAGCGCGGCGTCGCCGGCGGCGGTGACCTCGGCCTTGCTCTTGTTCTCTCGCCGCGCCCTGGCCTCGGCCACGTTGCGGATCTGGTCACGCGCACCGGCGACCTGGGCCAGCATCCCCTTGACGGATCCCGCGGTCTGGTTGAGGACGGTGCCGGGGCCGTAGACGCTGTGCACGCCGGCCACGCCCGCCAGCGTCCCCTCGAGGCGGATCAGGCGCACCAGCTCGGTCGGGTCCAGGACCAGTCCCAGCTGGGTGGTGCCCGCCAGCTCCACGACGACGGCATCCCCACCGAACGTGCGCTGGTAGTCCTGCAGCTGCCGGTCGGCGCTGTCCCCGGCGGGCACGAAGGAGTCGACCTTGGTGTCGACCTCGACCCGGGAGATGCCCAGACCCACCACGCCGAGGACGAGGAGCACCAGCAGCGCCGAGACCGCCTGCCGGCGGCCGGGCCGGGGGAACCCGCGCGGCAGCCCGGGCCCCCAGGTCACTTGTCCTCCTCGACGCGCGGCGCCTCGCCCTTGAACGGGGCCGGGTCGTCTGCCTGTCCCGGCGCCGGATAGGGGTTGTTCCAGTGCAGCGGGTTGATCGTCTGCAGGTCGAGCGGGTTCCCTCGGACGGAGTATTCGTTGAAGATCGTCGCCAGCCGCGCCGGCGCGACCCCGTTCTCGAGCGGGATGTCGAACGCGCCACCGAAGTTGCCGAAGAAGGAGCCGATGTCGTTGGCGTACGGCTCGATGTAGGTCAGCATCGGGTTGATGTTGCGCAGCAGCAGGTCGAGGTAGGGCGTGATCGCGATCAGGTTGCGCGAGAGCGCCGGCAGCTGGTTCACGGTCTCCGGCGCGATCTTCAGCGCCCCGTTCATGTAGGGCAGCAGCGCCTCGAGGCTGGCGGTGACCGAGGGCAGGTTGACCAGCGCCGCGTTGAGGTCGGGGGCCGCCTGGTCCAGGGACCGTACGACCGGGCTGAGGTCACCCGAGAGCTCACCGAGCGAGCTGGTCGCGGTGCGCGCACTGCTCATCAGTCCCGGCAGCCGCTGTACCGTGGCGGCCAGGGCCTCCTGCTGCCCCGCCGTCGCCCGGGTGATCTGCTGGGTGTTGTCGATGACCGAGACGATCGCGCCCCGGTTGGTGTCGGCCGCGGCCAGGATCGCGTTGGTCTCCTGCACCAGGGACTGCAGGTCGTCGTTCTGCGCAGCGAGCGCGTCGACCGCGGTGTAGCCGGTGCCGCCGATCTGGCCCAGCCCCTCCATCACCTGAGAGAGGCTCTGCTGGGTGCCGTCGGTGGTGGCGCCGAGGTCGGTGAGGGCCGCGGCGAGCTGCTTGCGGGTCTGCGGGGTGAACGTACGCACGACCTCGTCGATGTCCGTCGCCGCCTCGACCGCCTTCGACGGCAGCGCGGTGCCGTCCGGGATCTCCTCCCCGCTACCGTCCTCGACGTCCACGAACGACTGTCCGATGACGGACTTGACGCCGACGCGGACGGTTGCCCCCTCGTGGAGCGGTGCCACCTCGTCGTCGAGGTTCAGCACGACGTGGGCGGTGCGTCCCTCGACCTTCGTCGAGGCGACCGTACCGACGATGACGCCGGCGACGCGGACCTCACCGGCCTCCTGGAGGTTCTTCAGATCCTCCGACTCGAAGGACACCTGGTAGGCACCGTCGCCACCCGGAAGCGTCCCGCCCGCGCCCTTCCACAGATAGCCGAACCCGAGCACGCACAGCAGGCTGATGGCCACGATGACCACCACCGACGTACGCGGTCGGAACCGGGGGCGGGTGGTCGGGATCGTGCGCAGCGTGACACTCATGGGGTGTCTCCCTTCTTGCCCGGTTCGATGCCCTCGTCGCCGAGGCCCCCGGTGGGGTTGGTGAGGTCGACGTGCAGGTTGGCGCGCCCCATGCCTCCGTTGGCGTCATAGAGGCTGAAGGAGGACGAGGTCTGGTAGGTGAAGGCGGCGAGGTCGTCCATCCACGGGACGAGCTCCTTGGTGGCCTGGGGCAGGTATCCCACCACCGGCTTCAGGTCGGCCAGCGCAGGATTGGCGTCGGCGACGAAGGGACGCAGGTCGTCGACCACGGGCCCGGCACGGTCGACCACAGGGGCCGCACCGTTGATGAAGTTGTGGACCGAGCCGACGGTGCCGTCGAGGTTCTCCACCGCCTTGGGGAGGTCGCCGGAGGCCTTGTCGAGCTCCTTCAGGGTCGGGTCGAGCTGGCCGGTCAGGTCGTTGACCTCCCCCATCGACCCGGACAGCTGATCGGTGAACCCGGGCAGCGTGTCCAGGGACGCCGAGAGCTGCCGATCACGCTTGGCGACCGCGGAGAGTGTCTTGTCCATCGAGGTGGTCAGCTCGGTGAGCCGCCGCCTGTCGTGACCCACGGACTCCGAGATGGTGGTCAGCGACGTGACCAGCTGGGAGATGTTCGTACGCCGCTCGTTGAGCGCGTTGATGACCGGCTCCCACTGCTTCATGGTGGCCGTGGTCGCATCCAGGCCGGCGGGAAGCGTCGTCGGAGCGTCCTTCAGCCCGACCTGCGTCTGGTCGATCATCGAGGTCAGCGCGGCACGCGTGCGTGCGTCGAGCTTGTCGAGCACCTCGTACGGCTGGACGGCACGCTTGGTCTGTGCGACCGGGAGCATGCCTCCCTCCTCCAGCAGGCCCGCGGGCGGGCCGCCCGGGTCGAGCTCGATGTACATCACGTTGAGCGGCGCCTTGGTCCGCAGGACCGCGGTGGCGTTGCTGTAGATCCGCTGCTCGTTCTCGAACTCGACGGTGACCTTGGCAGTGCCGGAGTCGGTCGGGTCGGCAGCCGTGATCCTGCCCACCGGGACGCCGGCGATCCGGACCTCCTGGACGGCCTCGGGGCGCACCCCGGGCGCCGCGGTGAACTCGATCGCGACCGATTGCCGGTCCTGCCACGGCATCGTGATGTGCTGGTTGCTCAGCACGTAGACGGACGCGGCGAGACCTGCGAGAAGCGCAACGGCCACGGCGATCGTGTCGCGCTTGAGTCCGGGGGTGTTCCGGATCCGGTCGGCGAGGGTGCTGAGGCTCACCATCAGTTTTCCCCTTTCAGCTGCGGGATCAGCTGGGCGAGCGCGTCGTCCAGGTTGAGCGGTGCGACGCTGCCGGCGCTGACGCCGGCCTGGAAGTTGAGCAGGCTGCCCTGGGCGTCCTGGGTCATCGAGGCGCGGTCGAGGTTGGTCACCATGTAGGCGAGCTCCTCGTAGAACTTGTTGTCCGACTGGACGCCGCCGCCGGTGTCCTTGAACGGGCCCTTGCCGCGGTAGGTGCTTCCCAGCGACTCGAGGACCGGACCCTCGACACGGTCGATCACCGGGCCCTTGATGTCCTTCAGGATCGGCTTCGCGGTCCTGGCCGTCGGCACCAGGTCCTGGACCAGCGGCTGCGCGTCCTCGAGCAGACCGGGCAGCTTGGCCGCGACCGGCCTCGTGTCGACGAGCATCGGTTCGAGAGTCCTGGCCAGCGGTCCGACGCGTTCGGCGGTGGGCTGCAGGCCGGTCGCGGTGCGGTCGAGCTGGCGCAGCGTCGGGGTGAGCTCGTCGGTCGCCGACCTGGTCTCGTCCAGCGCCGTGGGAAGACCTGCGATGGTCCTGGACAGATCGTCGCTGTGGTCGGCGAGGGTGGTCGTCGTCGTGTTCAGGTTCACCAGGCTCCGGGCGAGCGCTGCATCTTGCCGGTTGAGCGTCGCCGCGATGCTCTCCACGTTGCCGACCAGCCGCGGCAGGTCGGTCTGCGGCTTGGTGCCCTGGACGGAGGTCACCAGGGTCGTCGACGGGTCGAGGACCCTCGGCGCCTGCCGGGTGAACGACCGGATGGACTTCTGGTTCTTGTCCGACAGCGTCGCTCCGGCCTCCTTGATGGTCCCCTGGAGGTTCTTGCGGGTCTTGCCCGGGAGGGCGGAGAGAATCGCGTCGAGCTCGACCGGGACATGGGTGCGGCTCTTCGGGATCGCCCTGTCGGAGAACTCCCCGGCTCCCCCCGGCACCAGGTTCAGGGCGTACTCGCCGCCGAGGACGGTGAGCGGCTCCACCCGAGCGCTGGGCGTCGACCCGAGTCGCTCCTTCACCCCGTCATCGACCTTCATGTCGACCCGGGTGGTGCCGTCGGCCTCCTGCTGTACGTCCGAGACGACGCCGACCTGCAGGCCGGCGACCTTCACCTTCGTCTTGCCGGAGACCAGGCCGTAGTTCTGGTCGAAGGTGGCGTGGATCGTGTCGCCCGAGCGGAACAGCAGCGAGAGCTGGGTCTTGAACGCCAGCGCGGCCAGGACGGCAGCCAGGACGACGATGAGAACCACCGCCCGGCGGGTCAGCGGTGACCCGGCCATCCGGGACCAGTTGGTGAGTGCGGACATCAGCACTTCCCCTTTCCGTACTTCAGGCCGTGGGAGAACGCCTTGCCCGGACCGGAGTACGGGTCGACGTTCGCGAGCGGGTCGGGCTGGCTGGCGACGTAGACGCCGGGGAAGACGAGCATCGCGCTGAAGTAGTGCTTGTCCGGTCCGTAGTTGCCGCTGAGCAGGTCGTTCTCGCAGAAGAGGGTGCCGGCGTCGGGGGCGTAGGGGCTGAGCACCTCCAGCGTCGGCGCGGTCTTGCCGAGCGTCTTGCGAGCGCGGCCGACGGTGGGCTCCGCCTTGGTGAGGGCTGGGACCAGCGTCCCGACCGGCTCCGCCGACCCCTGGGCGAACTTGCGTACGGTGACCGCCACCGGCGGCGCCTCGACCAGGAAGTCGCGCAGGTCCGGCACGGACTCGACCAGGTCGTCGACCCCGGGTCGCAGCTCGGTGACCGCATCGGCGGTGTCGTCGAGTGCCGGGTTGATCTCGGCCAGGCCCTGCCGCGCCGTCACCAGCGTCTTCGGGGCCTCTGCGACCGTCCGGCGAAGCGGCTCGGTGTCGTCGGTGTTGACGGCGCTGAGTGTCGTGCTCGTGGTGGTCACCAGGGTCTGGATCTGCCGCTCGTGACCATGGATGTGGGAGACCAGGCTGTCGCCGGTGACGAGGAGGCCGTCGAGATCGGTCTTCGGGTCGGCGACGGTGTCGAGCACGAGCGTGCCGTCCTCCAGCATCCCGGGCGCGACCTGCAGAGCGCTGTAGAGGTCCTTCTGGTGGCCGGATACTCCCCCGCCGACCTCGCGCAGTCCGACCTGCAGACCTTCACGGGCCTTGGGAGGCAGCGCGGAGAGCACGGTGTTGAGGTCGGCCGAGCTCGTGGTCCGCTCGGCGGCGATCGGCTTGCCTCCGAGCAGTCCGGAGCTCGCGGTGCCGGGATCGAGGGAGACGAACTTGCGTCCGAGGACCGAGGCGTTGCCGACCGTGGCGGTCGCGTCGGCGTACAGGTCGCGGTCCCCGTCCAGGCGCATCTTCACCAGGGCCTGGTCGTTCTCGTAGGAGATGCCGGTGACGACGCCGACCCGGATGCCGTTCTGGGTCACGTTCTGCTGGGGCTTCAGGGTCCCGACGTCGTCGAAGTACGCCGCGACCTCGGTGTGGTCCTTCAGCGGCAACGCGCCGCCGCCCTGGACGAGGGTTCCGACGTAGGCGATGACTCCGCCGGCGGCGATCGCGACGATCCCGATCAGGAGTCGCCGGGCGTCTTGTCGATGTAGTCGTGCGCTCATGAGTGGCCTCCGATGAGCTGATCGAGAAGGTTCTGCTCCTGCGAGGACGAGAGTCCGGTCGCGCTGTTGGGGTCGTCGGTGGCCCCGCCGGTCAGGGGGCCGGTGAGGTCCGCGAGTCCTTCGGCGGCCTCGTCGGCCGGCTTGTCCTGCTTGGCCGACGGCCCCTGTCCGCCCACGGTGCCGATGTTCGGCAGCACCTCGGCGCCGACGAGCGAGTTGAGCGCCTCGGGGGTGACGTGGACCAGGCCGCGGAAGTAGTGGCTCAGCCCGTCGCGGGAGTTGGTGCTCAGGGCCCACTTGGTGACGAACGACATCAGGTCGCCCAGGTGCTCGTCGAGGAGCTCGTCGCCCACGGGCCGCAGCTCCGAGGCGGTCGTACGCAGGTTGTCACCGGAGGCCCGTAGGTCCTCGGTGATCGGCTTGATCCTCTTCAGCAGGGCGTCGAGCTCGGCGAAGAGCGGACCGAAGGCGTTGAACGCCGGGTCGGCGTAGGGAGAGAACCGGTTGATCTCCTCGGCGATCTCGGCCAGGTCGCGAGTGACCGGTCGCGCCTTCTTCAGCGTCGGGGTCACCGTCTCGGAGACCGTCTCCAGGGACGTCAGGGTGCGCTGCGCCTCCTGGAGCGTGGCCGGCAGCTCGGCGATCGTCGCCTCGAGCGCCGACTGCTCATCGGCGAGGGCGTCGAGCGTCTCCCGGGCACGCGAGATCAACAGGTCGAGCTGCTTCCCGTTCTCCCCGGTGAGCGAAGCCGCCACCGGGTCGGCCTTGGCGACCAGGTCGGTGAGCACCTTGTTCTGGCTCTGCAGGATGGCGCCGACCTGGTCGAGGTTCTCCATCAGCGGCGCGAGCGCCTTGAGCGCGTCCGCCATCTTCTGGCCGCCGCCGTTCATGGTGCCCTCGCCCAGGGTGCTGACCAGCGCCGCGAGCGCGGTCGAGGTGGGGTCGTCGAGCGTGTCCAGGACGTCTTGGAGGTTGACGGCGGAGTCGGTCTGCTTCAGCGGGACCGTGTTGCTCCTCAGGTAGGGCGAGGACTCCTTCCCGGGCTCGATGGACACGTAGTTCTCGCCGAGGACGTTGATCGGCTGGATCAGCAGCTTCGCGTCCTCGTGGACCGGAAGCACGTCCTCGTCCAGGTCGAGGGTGACCCGGGCGACGCCCTTCTCGAGCTTGATCGACGTGACCTTGCCGACCTGCACGCCGGAGGTGCGGACCTCGTTGCCGACCTCGAGCGGGCTGGCGTCCTCGAAGTAGCCGACGAGCTCGGACTGGCCGACCGAGGTGCCCATCAGGTTGACTCCGGTGACTGCTGTCGCCGACCCGACCACGACGGTGGCGGAGATGGCGGTGACTTTCGAGATGAGCATCAGTTGATCCCGTCCCCTTCTGCATCGGTCCACGGCTGGCCGGCGATCGAGCCCGGCAGCGGCCGCGCGTCCTGTTTCATGCCCGGCGGCATCACCCCGGGGTTCTGGTCGAAGCTGCTGGCCGAGGCGGTGATGAGCGCGCGGGCGTAGTGGCCCGAGGCGTCCCTGCTGCCGAAGACCCCGTTCCAGTTGCTGAGCCAGCCGACCAGCTCCGGCGTGTAGGGGCGCAGGTGGGAGACCATCGGGTCGGCCTGCTCCAGAGCGCTGGTCGCGGTCGGCAGGATGGCGTTCGCGTCGTTGACCAGCCCCGGGGTGTACTGGAGCAGCGTCTGCGCGTCCGCGAGGGTCCCGGGCAGCATCGCCAGGGCAGGACGTACGTCGGCGAGCACCGGGTTGGCCTGCTTGGCGATCGCCGGGAGACGGTCGGTCGAGGGTCGCAGGGTGCGCAGCAGCGTCCGGGTCGAGTCGACCGGTTCCGGAACCGCCTCCAAGGCGGTGGTGGCCGAGTCGATCGTCGCCGGGAGCTTCTCGATCGTCTGGGAGAGCTCGCCCTGGCGCTCGGCGATCTGGCTGGTGAGCGCATCGAGGTTGTTGATGCTGGCGGCCAGCTCGGCATCGTTGGCCGAGACGTTGGACGTCACGCCGTGCAGCTCCTTGATGATCTTCTTCAGCGCGGGCCCGTCCTGGGCGATCGCGCTGAGCAGGTCGGCGATGGCCTTCACGGTCGGCCCGGCCTTCGTCAGCGTCGTCCGGAGGTCGGGCTGAGTGCCCGCCAGTGTCTTGTTGAGCTGTCCGACCAGAATCTGCAGCTGCTTGCGGGTGGGGGCGTCGAGGGTGCTGAGCAGCTCGTCGATGTCGACGGCCTCGGCGTTGCCCGTGACGAGGTGGCCAGAAGGCATCTCGGGGTTGGTCTCGGCGCCTGGGACCAGCTCGATCATGCGGGTGCCGAGCACCGATGCCCACTTGATCCGGGCGGTGGTGCCGGCACGGAGCGGGGCGTACTCGTCGTCGATGGCGACCTCGATCTCGGCCTGTCCGTCACGGACACCGACCGAGGTCACCTTCCCGACGCGCTGGCCCTTGATCATGACACCGCCGTCCTTGAACGCGGTGCTGGCCGAGGGCATCAGCAGGGTGAGGGTGTAGTCGGGCCCGGAGGTGAGCCTGACGAGGCCCCAGGTGAGGAGCGAGCCGACGATCACCAGGGCGATGAGCCCCTTGACGCCGACCTTCGCTAGGTTCGCGGTCATCGTGGCTCCCTCAGTCCATCCCGAGCGGGCCGTCAGCGGCGCCGGCCAGGAACTGACGTACGAACGGGTCCGTGGAGGCGAAGGTCTCGTCCGCACTGCCCGCGTGGACGATCTGGCCCTTCCACAGCACCGCGACGTGGTCGCTGACCTCCCGCGCGGTCGGGATGTCATGGGTGATCACGATGTAGGTGCCGCCGTGCTGGCGATGGACCTTCTGGATCAGTCGTCCCAACAGCTTGGTGCGGACCGGGTCCAGGCCGGAGTCGGGCTCGTCGAAGAGCACCACGTCGGGCCGCATCACCAGCGCCCTCGCGAAGCCGGCACGCTTGCGCATCCCGCCCGAGATCTCGTTGGGTGCCTTGTCCACCGCGGCCTCGAGCCCGACCTCGCTGAGGTGGGCCATCACGATGTCCCGGATCTCGACCTCGGAGAGGTTCGTGTGCTTGCGCAGCGGGAAGGCGACGTTGTCGTAGATGTTCATCGAACCGAAGAGCGCGCCGTCCTGGAACAGCACGCCGAAACGCTTGCGAAGCTCGTAGCGCTCGTGCTCGGAGACGCCCCAGATGTCGCTGCCGAACACGCGCACCTCACCCTCGTCCGGCTCGAGGAGACCGACGATGTGCTTGAGCAGCACGCTCTTGCCGGTGCCGGACGGGCCGAGCACCGTCGTGATCGCGTTGTGGACGAACGTCAGGTCGATGCCGTCGAGGATGTTGCCCGACCCGAACGACTTGCGTACGCCGACCAGCTCGATGCTGTGCGGACTGTTGGGCGACTGCTCGAAGCCAGTGTGCGGAATCGTGAGATTCGCGGTCATCATTTCCTCCCGTGAACGTGGCGCGCGAGTCATCTAGTTGCCGATCGGCGCGTTGGGGGTGTTGCCGTAGAAGAGCTGGACCAGCGCCATCCCGATGACGCTGACGAGGACGAGGTTGACGAGCATCGACCGCGCCGTGTTGAGGCCCACCCCGACCGGACCGCCCTTGGCGGTGTAGCCGTAGTAGGAGGCGACGGTGAGAATCACGACGCCCAGGACCGTGCCCCAGATGATGGCGAGGACGAAGTCGCGCGGGTTCTGGAACAGGAAGAGGTAGTACTGGAAACCGCCGGGGCTCACCGTCTGCAGCAGCTGCACGTTGAAGAGGAAGCCGGCGAAGAAGTTGACCACCATCGAGGTGACGAAGATCAGCGGCATCGTGATGGCTCCCGCGATCACGCGCGTGCTGACCAGGTAGGGGATCGAGCGGATGCCCATGACCTCCATGGCATCGATCTCCTCCGAGATGCGCATCGCACCCACCTCGGCGACGATCCCGCAGCCGATCTTCGCCGCGACCATCCAGCCGAAGACCACCTGGATGATCCCGCGTACGCCGGCCACCGCGTTGACGGCGGCGATGTAGGAGTCGATACCGATGCTGGCGAAGAGGAAGTTGGCGGTCAGCCCCATGACCGCGCCCATCATGAAGAGCATCGCGAGGATGACGAGGCTGTTCTCCCGCACGATGGCGCTGGCGTGCCGCACGATCTCCGAGGGGTAGAGACGGATGGCGACCGGGATCTCGGCGAAGACCTTGCCGACGAAGCCGACGAACTCCCCCACCCCGTCCAGGCGGCCCTTGGCCGGCTGGCGACGGCGGCGCCTGACGGCGACCGGCGCGACCGGCGCGACCGGACGTACGGGCTCGGCGGCGGTCATCGGAAGGTCCCCAGGTTCGGGAAGAGGCCGAGCAGCAGCGCGTTGAAGGCGAGCTGCAGCACCCAGACCCCCACGAAGGAGAGCACCACCGCCTGGTTGACGGCGCGACCGAGACCGATCGCACCGCCGGAGGCGTTGAGCCCCTTGTAGCAGCAGATCGTGCCGATCAGCAGGCCGACCAGGAAGCAGTTGGCGACCACGGCCAGCACCTGCACCGGCGAGACGTTGGCGAACAGGTTGCTGTGGAAGTCGGCGCCGGACTGACCTGCCACATAGTTGGCGCCGACCTGCATCGAGACGATCGTGACGATGATCGACGGCACCGAGATCAGGGTCGTGAGCAGCGTCAGCGAGACCACCCGCGGGACCGCGAGGTCGCGGATCGGGTCGACGCCCATGACCTCCATCGCGTCGATCTCCTCGCGGACCTTCCTGGCCCCGATGTCGGCGGTCAACGCCGAGCCGATCACGCCCGCGACCACCATGGAGACGATCCACATCGTGAAGGTACGCATCGCCTGCAGCAGGAGCAGCGGGCCGAAGAGCTGCGTGGCTCCCGCCATCGCGAAGAACTGGACGGTCAGGATCGACATGAAGATGAGGAACCCGAAGATCGCCGCGGCGATGGGAAGCGAGGCCTGCTTCAGGGTCTGATACATGTCGTCTGCGACGTCGACCCAGTAGCCGCGCGGATGCAGCACCGCGCTCCTCACGATCTTGACGAGCAGATCGACCATCCCACCCGCCTCGATGACCGGCCCCCGAACCTTCGGCGGCAGCCACTTGAGCGAGTTGGACAGCGGATTGGCGTAAGGACCACGCCGGGCGATCGGCGGGGCAGCAGCACCTGTGCTCATACCTGTCTGCGCTCCTCGTGCAACTTGGCAGGGCGGGCCGAACGGCCGCCAACGGCGGGTTCCGGTCCGGCGCATCGAGGTGCGACGCGCATCACACTCAACGAGGTCATGTGATGCAGGTTACGGGTTAATCCGTATGGCTTTAGGTTTTTTTTCTAAAGGCTTTAGGCAACGGAGGTACGCCGGCGACGACCGCTGTCTTGATCGGAC
>NZ_JBHVGB010000137.1:0-17205 GCF_042801335.1 Nocardioides sp. NPDC057577
GGTGGGCTATGGCGCTCCCCGCGGCGGGGTACGACCCCACCGCCGGGGCCATGCCCCCCGGGGGCGGGCCGGTGGCTCGCGCGCCGGGGTGCGCGCCGTTGGGGCGCCACGCCGACCGAGTGCTCGAACGCCTCTAGCCCACCTTGGACGGGTGCTTGGCCAGCGGGGTGACCTGGACGTCCATGTAGGGGAACAGCGGCAGGCCGGAGAGGATCTGGTGGAGCTCGTCGTGGGACTCGACGTCGAAGACCGAGAAGTTGGCGTACTCCCCGGCGATCCGCCACAGGTGCGGCCACTTGCCGGCGCGCTGGAGCTCCTGGGCGTAGGCCTTCTCGCGGGCGATCGTGTCGTCGCGGACGTCCGGATCCAGGTCGTGCGGGATCCGGACGTCCATGCGTACGTGGTAGAGCATCAGCCGCGAGCCGGGTCCAGGACGAACCCGTAGTCGACGTTCACCGAGCCGTCGTCGTTGGCGACCGGCGCGAGCACCAGCTCGGGCTTGACCGCCGAGGCGATGTCGTCGTCGTTGTGCTCGTCACCGGGGAAGTAGAGCTGGGCGGTGAGGAGCTCGTGGCCCGGGGCCGACACCTTGACGTGCAGGTGAGCCGGGCGCCAGGCGTGCCAGCCGGCGGCGGCGATGAGCTTGCCGCAGGAGCCGTCGGTCGGGATCTGGTAGGGAGCCGGCTGGATCGTGTGGATCTCGAAGGCGCCGTCGGACCCGACGGTGAAGCTGCCGCGCAGGTTCCACTCCGGGATGCCGGGGGCGAACTGCGAGTAGAAGCCGTCGGCGTCGGCGTGCCACAGCTCGACCTTGGCGCCGTCGAGCGGGGTGCCGTCGGTGGAGGTGATCGTGCCGGTCCAGGTCAGCGGGGTGCCGGACTCGCCGTCGCGCATCGGGATGGTGCCGTTCGCGCCCTGCTCCGGGGCGGCGGGGACGTAGTAGGGGCCCTCGATGGTGCCCTTGTTGCCCTCGCGGTGCTCGGTGGCGACCTTCTCGATCTCGTGCTCGACCCAGACGTCGAGGAAGAGCGGCCACTCGCCGTCCTGGCCGACCTGGATCAGCCACGCCTTGAGCGCGTTGTATTCGTCGTAGCTGACCTTCTCCTCGCGGATCGTGTCGTAGATCGCGCCGAGCACGCGCTTGGCCAGCGCGTCGACGCGCTCGGGCGGGGTGTCCTTGACGGCCTCGAACGGCGACTTGTCGGCAGCGAACCGCTCGGTGGCGGAGGCGCCCGAGGCGGCCGCGGAAGCTGCCTCGGTGGACTCGAGGGTCTGGTCGGTGGTCATGGGTGTGTCCTCTCGTGTTGCGGTGGGGTCAGGTGTTCAGTTGTCGGTGCGGTAGCGATCGAGCTTGTCGGCATCGATCTCGACCCCGAGGCCGGCACCAGGACGTACGGCGAGCTCGCCGTCGCGGATCTCGAGCGGCTCGGTGAGCAGGTCATCGGCCATGTCGAGGAAGTTGGAGAGCTCACCGGCGCGGCGGGAGGTGAGCCGGTGGGCCGCGCCGAAGGCGATCGAGCAGGCGCTGCCGAGCTGGCCGTCGATCTGGTTGCCCATCACGACCTCCAGCCCGAGGCCCTCGGCGAGATGGAGCACCTGCTGCGACCCGGTGAAGCCGGTGCGCGCGGTCTTGATGCTGATCGCGGTGGCGGAGCCGCCGAGCACCTCGCGGGTGACGTCGGCCGGCGTCGGGACCGACTCGTCGGCGATGAACGGCACGTCGATCTGGCTCACCAGCCAGCGCCTTCCGAGCACGTCGTCGGCAGGGTTGAGCTCCTCGGCGAACATCAGGTCCAGGTCGGCCATCTGCCTCATCGCCCGGGCGGACTCGGCCGCGGTCCAGCCGCGGTTGCCGTCGACGTACAGCTCGATCTCGGCGCCGAACCGCTCGCGCAGCGCACGGACGACGGCGGTGTCGAGCTCGATGGGGGAGCGGCCGACCTTCACCTTGAACGTCGAGATCCCGTACGTCTCCCGCATCCGCTCCGCCTCGGCGACCATCGCCTCGGGGGTGTCGAAGCCGAGCATGTGGGAGACCCGCATCCGGTCGGTGAAGGCACCGAGCAGGTCGACGACCCGCAGGTCCAGGGTCTTGCCTAGGGCGTCCCAGATCGCCATGTCGACGGCGGCCTTCGCGGTCGGGTTGCCGACCGTGCGCTCCATCAGGGCACGGGCCGTCTCGCGCTCGAGCAGGGTGAGCCCGGCGAGCTGCGGGGCGAAGAGCTGGTCGATGACGGCGATGATCCCGGCCTGGGTCTCGCCGTAGGTGAACGGCCGCGGCGGCGCCTCGGCGACACCCACGACACCGTCGTCGGTATGCACCCGGACGAGCACGTGCTGGGCGGTGTGGACCTCGCCGGAGGCGAAGCGCAGCGGCTTGCGATAGGGGATGGCGAACGGGATCGCCTCGATCTTGGTGATCTTCATGATCGGGGAACTTCCAGACGGGGTGCGGTGAACAGGTCGGCGGCCTCGAGGATCGCGATGACGGCGTCGACGACGGGGTTGTCGTCGTCGGTGCGGTAGGCGAGGGAGAGCTCGACGCTGCCCGCGTCGAGCAGGTCGCGGAAGACCACGCCCTCCAGCGGGAGAGCGCGGACCGAGGCCGGGACGACCGCCACGCCGAGGCCCGCGGCGACCAGCGCCAGCAGGACCGCGGTGCTGGGCGCCTCGTGCTCGCGGCGCGGCACGAACCCGGCCTCGCGGCAGCTGCGCAGGACCGCCTCGTTGACCGCCGAGTCGCGGGCGCTGTAGGCGATGAACGGCTCGGTGCGCAGGTCGGCCAGGGCCACGACGGGCTCGACGGCGAGCCGGTGGTCGACGGGGATGGCGAGCGCGAGGGGCTCGACCTCGAGGGTGCGCAGGGTCAGCCCCTCGCCGGTCGCGGGCGGCCGCAGTACGCCGAGGTCGAGCGCGCCGCTCTGCAGCCGCTCGCACTGCGCCGGGGTGAGCAGGTCGGCGTGGATCTCGAGCGCCACCTCGGGCAGCTCGCGCTTGACCACCCGGGCGATGCCGGGCAGGTGCGAGAACGAGGCGGTGCCGGTCAGGCCCAGGCGGACCAGGCCGTGGCGGCCGGCCCCGATGCGGCGTACGCCTCGAATGCTGTCGTCGACGGCGGCCAGCACCCGGGCGGCCTCGGTGCGCAGGAACTCGCCCGCCGGGGTCAGGGAGACCTGGCGGGTCGTCCGGGTGAACAGGGTGACGTCGAGCTCGGACTCGAGCTGGCGGATCGCCTGGGAGAGCGCCGGCTGGGCGATGTGCAGCTGCGCCGCGGCCTGCCCGAAGTGGCAGGTCTCGGCGACCGCTGCGAAGTACCGCAGGTGGCGTAGCTCCATGGAAGCGCTCCTCAGAAAAGCTGGTGACGATCGCCACACTAGGTCCGCGATAGATAAACAACAAGGACGAAACTGACGCCTATTGATTGATTCGAATGATCAATAGATGCCTAGGTCGGAACTGGGCATTCGCCTGGTGTGACGACCGCCACTGCCTTGCGAAGGTGTGGTGACCGTCACCCGTTGGAGGCATCACCATGACCGCACCGCTCACCGAGAGCCTTGGCCACATCGAGAACGTCCTGTCGGACGCCGTGGTCGAGGACCGCGAGGCCGGGATCTACCGCGCCAACCGCCGGATCTTCACCGACGAAGAGGTCTTCGAGCTGGAGATGAAGCACATCTTCGAGGGCAACTGGATCTATCTCGCCCACGAGAGCCAGGTGCCCAACCCCGGCGACTACTTCACCACCTACATCGGGCGGCAGCCGGTGATGATCACTCGCGACAAGGACGGCGAGCTGCACTGCATGATCAACGCCTGCGCCCACCGTGGCGCGATGCTGTGCCGGCGCAAGACCGACAACCGGATGACCCTGACCTGCCCGTTTCACGGCTGGACGTTCCGCAACGACGGCACGCTGCTCAAGGTCAAGGACCCCGACGACGCGGGCTACCCGGAGAGCTTCAACACCGAGGGCTCGCACAACCTGACCCACGTGGCCCGCTTCGACAGCTACCGCGGCTTCCTGTTCGGCTCGCTCAACGAGGACGTACTGCCCCTCGAGGAGCACCTCGGCGACACCGTCAAGGTGATCGACATGCTCGTCGACCAGTCGCCCGACGGGCTCGAGGTGCTGCGCGGCTCCTCCACCTACACCTACGACGGCAACTGGAAGGTCCAGGCGGAGAACGGCGCCGACGGCTACCACGTCACCGCCACCCACTGGAACTACGCCGCCACCACCTCGCGGCGCAACACCGGCGAGTCGAAGAACACCACCAAGACCGTCGACGCCGGCAGCTGGGGCAAGGCGGGTGGCGGCTACTGGTCCTACCCGAACGGCCACCTGTGCCTGTGGACCTGGGCGGCCAACCCCGCCGATCGACCGCTGTGGGACCAGCTGGACACGCTCAAGGAGAAGTTCGGCGAGGCCAAGGGCGAGTTCATGGTCAAGGGCTCGCGCAACCTGCTGCTCTATCCGAACGTGTACCTGATGGACCAGTTCTCGACCCAGATCCGGCACTTCCGCCCGATCTCGGTCGACCAGACCGAGGTCACCATCTACTGCATCGCCCCCAAGGGCGAGAGCCCTGAGTCCCGGGCCTGGCGGATCCGGCAGTACGAGGACTTCTTCAACGCCTCCGGCATGGCCACGCCCGACGACCTGGAGGAGTTCCGCTCCTGCTTCCTGACCTACCAGGCCTCCGCGGCTCCGTGGAACGACATGAGCCGCGGTGCCGAGCACTGGCACACCGGCCCCGACGAGGTCGCCGAGGCCCTCGACATGCCAGGCGTGATTTCGGCCGGTGCCAAGAACGAGGACGAGGGTCTCTACCCGGTCATGCACGCGCAGTGGACCGAGCAGATGCGTACGGCCATCGCGAACGAGAAGGGCAACTGACCATGACGCTCACGCAGAACGCCGCCGGCGCGAAGCTCATCACCCAGAACTCGATCGAGCAGTTCCTCTACCGCGAGGCCCGCTTCCTCGACGACCGCGAGTTCGAGAAGTGGCTGGAGTGCTACGCCGACGACGTCGTCTACTGGATGCCCTGCTGGGACGACGCCGACCTCCTCACCGAGGACCCGCAGACCGAGATGTCGCTCATCTACTACCCCAACAAGGGTGGCCTGGAGGACCGGGTCTTCCGGATCCGTACGGAGCGCTCTTCGGCCACCTCGCTGCCGGAGCCGCGTACGTCGCACAACATCAGCAACGTCGAGGTGATCGAGCGCCGCGGCGACCTGGTCGACGTGCGCTTCAACTGGCACACCATGTACTTCCGCTACAAGACCGTCGACCCCTACTACGGCACGTCGTTCTACACGATCGACTTCTCCGGCGAGCAGCCGCAGATCCGCCGCAAGACCGTGGTGCTGAAGAACGACTACATCCACCACGTCGTCGACATCTACCACGTCTGAGGCATCACGATGACTGCAACCGAGACCGAACCGACGACTGGGGTCGCGACCCATCAGGTCGCCCTCTCCTTCGAGGACGGGGTGACCCGGTTCATCACCGTCCGTGAGGACCAGACCGTCGCCGACGCGTCCTACCGCCAGCGGATCAACATCCCGCTCGACTGCCGCGACGGCGCCTGCGGGACGTGCAAGGCGCTGTGCGAGTCGGGGGAGTACGACGGCGGCACCTACATCGAGGACGCGCTCTCCGAGGCGGAGGCCGCCGAGGGGTACGCCCTGCCGTGCTCGATGAAGCCACGCTCGGACCTCGCGCTGCAGATCGCCACCACCTCCGAGGTCGCCAAGACCGGCGCCGCGAGCTACACGGGCGCCGTGGTCGGCCTGGACCGGCTGAGCCCGACCACGGTCGAGCTCTCCATCGACATCCCGAACCGGGGCGAGCTGGCCTTCCTGCCGGGTCAGTACGTCAACATCGCCGTGCCCGGCACCGAGGTGACCCGCTCCTACTCCTTCGCGAACGCCCCGCACGAGGAGCGGCTCGTCTTCCTGGTCAAGCTCACCCCGGGTGGCGCGATGTCGACCTGGCTGACCGAGCGCGCCGCCGTCGGTGACGAGGTCACCTTCACCGGGCCGAACGGGTCCTTCTTCCTGCGCGAGGCGCGCCGGCCGGTGCTGATGCTGGCCGGCGGCACCGGGCTCGCACCGGTGCTCTCGATGCTGCGCCAGTTGGAGGTCGACGGCTGCGACCGCGGCGGCCGGCTGGTCTACGGCGTCAGCACCGACGACGACCTGGTCAAGCTCGACGAGGTCCGCGAGCTCGTCTCGCGGCTGCCCGGCTTCAGCTGGGACCACTGCGTCTCCGACCCCGACTCGACCGCGGCCAACAAGGGCTACGTGACGAGCCTGATCGGCGACGACGACCTGCACGACGGCGACGTCGCGATCTACCTGTGCGGCCCGCCGCCGATGGTCGAGGCGGTGCGTACCCACGTCTCCGGTGCCGGCCTCGAGCCCACCGGGTTCTACTACGAGAAGTTCGCCCTCGCCGTGCCAGCCGCCGAGGCGCCCGAATCCGCTGGTCGAGCCGTGAGCGCCAGCGAGCGTGTCGAGACCAACACGGTCGAGGATCTGATCGAGTTCCCCGAGGCGCGGAGCATCGGTGGCCAGGAGGTGTTCGCTCGAGACGACTCTGTTGGTCTCGACACGCCTCCGCCCAGCGGCTCCGGCGGCTCGACCGACGATGGCGACCGGATTCGCCGCATCGCCGGCCAGTTGGTGCTTCCTCCGCTGGTCGAGCCCGGACACGCAGTGGCCGGTGTCGAGACCAACACGGTCGAGGACCTGATCGGGTCCCCCGAGGCACGGAGCATCGGCGGCCAGTTGACGTTCGCGCGGGACGACTCTGTTGGTCTCGGCACGCCTCCGCCTAGCGGCTCCGGCGGCTCGACCGGCGGAGGAGCCGGCTCGACCAACGGGGACACGACGGCCGACGGCTACACGATCGGCGAGGAGCACCCGGACATCTCGGCCTCCGACGCGATCTTCGAGGCCCGGGCGGCGCTGGAGGTGGGGGCGCTCGATCTGACCATCGGGCGGCTCGACTCCCAGCAGCTGGCCGGCTACCGGCTGCTCGCCGAGTCGACCCTGCCGTACGTCGACGGGGACCGGTTCCTCGACGCCCACGGCTACACCGAGTCGAACGCGGCCTTCCACGACTACCTGTTCACCCTCACCGGCAACAGCCATCTGCTGGCCGCCTACCAGGCGCTCGGGGTCAAGGGCCGGATGGAGGATGTGCTGCGCAACGCCACCTGGTGCCACCCGCAGTGCACCCAGGACCACCTCGACATCGTCGAGGTCTTCGAGCGGGGCGACCGTCCGGCCGCCCGCGAGCTGATCAAGGCCCACAGCGAGCGGTCCAAGGAGACGATGCGCCGCGCGATGGCCGAGTCGTCCGCCGCGAACAGGCCGCGGTTCATCACCCCGGGCCGGTTCGCAGGCCAGGTCGTGGTGGTCACCGGCGCGGCCCAGGGGATCGGCGCCCAGGTGGCCCGCCGGGTGGCCGCCGAGGGCGGGAAGGTCGTCCTCGCCGACCGCTCGCCGCTGGTCGCCGAGGTCGCCGACGAGCTCACCGGCCAGGGCGCGACCACGAGCGCGGTCGAGTGCGACCTCGAGCACTACGAGGGCGCGGCCGCGCTGGTCGAGCGGGCACTGGCGGCGTACGGCCGGATCGACGTGCTCATCAACAACGTCGGCGGCGCGATCAACTTCAAGCCGTTCACCGAGTTCACCGCCGACCAGATCGACGCCGAGATCACCCGGTCGCTGATGACCACGCTCTACGCCTGCCGGGCCGCCCTGCCGGGCATGGTCGAGCGCGGCCACGGCGTCATCGTCAACGTCTCCTCGGCCGCGACCCGCGGCATCCACCGGATCCCGTACTCCGCGGCGAAGGGCGGGATCAACGCGATCACCGCCTCGCTCGCGCTGGAGTACGCCGGATCGGGGATCCGGGTCACCGCGACGGCCCCGGGAGGTACGGAGGCTCCGCCACGCCGGATCTCCCGGGGCACACCACAGCCGCGTACCGAATCCGAGAAGGCCTGGTTCCAGGCCCATATCGATCAGACCCTCGAGACCTCACTGATGCACCGCTACGGCACGCTCGACGAGCAGGCCGCTGCGATCTGCTTCCTCGCCTCCGAGGAAGCCTCCTACATCACCGGCACGGTCCTGCCCGTCGCCGGCGGTGACCTCGGCTGAGCCACCAGGTCCTCTCTCGGGGCCGTCCCTCCCTTCGCGAGCACGCTCGCGTCACCCATGGAGATCACCCATGTCCGAATACACGCACGACAAGAACGGGCGTCAGCTCACCTGGGTCGTCGCGCTCTCCGCGCTGGCCCTGATGTTCGACGGATACGACCTCGTGGTCTACGGCACGGTGCTGCCGACCCTCATGGCAGACCCCTCCCAGATCGGGCAGCTCTCCGCAGGCCAGGCAGGGACACTGGGCAGCTACGCCCTCGTCGGCGTGCTCGTCGGCGCGCTGAGCGCCGGCGCGGTCAGCGACCGGATCGGCCGCCGGAAGGTCGTGCTCGCCAGCATCACCTGGTTCTCGATCGGGATGGCCGCGACCGCGTTCGCCCAGTCGATCGCCGTCTTCGGCATCCTCCGCTTCCTCACCGGCATCGGGCTGGGTGCGATCCTGGCGACCGTCGGCGCGCTGGTCGCCGAGTTCGCTCCGCCGGAGCGGAAGAACCGGCTCAACGCGATCGTCTACAGCGGCATCCCCGCCGGCGGCGTGACGGCCTCCGTGATGGCGCTCATCATCGATCCGAGCGGCTCCAACTGGCGGATCCTGATGGCGATCGGCGCCGCGCCGCTGGTGCTCCTGCTGCCCTTCGCCATCGCCAAGCTGCCCGAGTCGCAGCTGTGGCTCGACTCCCGCGGCCGGGTCGCGGCGAGCGACACCGCCCAGGAGGCGGTCGGCTTCAGCGCCCTGGCGCGCCGCCCGCTCGCGTTCCCGACGATGGTGCTCGGCCTGATGAGCTTCTCCGGCCTGCTGCTCACCTACGGCCTGAACACCTGGCTGCCGAAGATCATGGAGGACAACGGCTACGGCAAGGCGTACGCGCTCACCTTCCTGCTGGTGCTCAACGGTGGCGCGATCCTCGGCGGCCTTCTCGCCTCGTACGTCGCCGACCGCACCGGGGCCAAGAAGGTGGTCTCGACGACCTTCGTGCTCGCCGCCCTGATGCTGTTGCTGCTGCCCCTCGGGCTGCCGCTCTCCATCCTGTTCCCGGCCGTCGCGATCGCCGGCGTCGGCACGATCGGTACGCAGGTGCTGATCTACGGGCTCGTCGCCAACTACTACCCGACCCGGGCCCGCGGTGCGGGCGTCGCCTGGTGCGCCGGGTTCGGCCGGCTCGGCGGGATCGTCGGACCGATCATCGGCGGGGCACTGGTCGCCGCCGGGGTCGGCGGCACCACCGCCTTCCAGATCTTCGCGGGCGTCGCCGTGCTCGGTGCCGTCGTGACCGTGGCCGTGCCGCGGTCACCGGAGGAGACCGTCGTGAGCGTCACGCTCGACGACGGCGTACCGGCCTGAAGGGGGCCTAGGGTGTGACCGTGCTCATCGAGAGAGCTGGGTGTGTCGGTCGCGAGGACGAGCTCGTCGAGCTCACCTCGCGGCTGGCCCTCACTCGCGCCTCCGGCTCCGCAGCCGTCCTCGTCCTCGGAGACCCGGGACTGGGGAAGACCGCGCTCCTGCGCGGTCTGGCGGACCGGGTAGCGACCCCGGCGTTGAAGGCCCGTGCCGGTGCGTGGGAGCAGGACTCGCCCGGCGCGGTTCTCCGGCAGTTGCTCGGAGACGAGCCGCCGGCCGATCCGGCCGTCGCTGCCGATGTTCTGGTCGCGCGAGCTGCCGAGGCCGTCGCGTCGGGGGAGGAGCCCGGCTTGATCCTGGTCGATGACGCCGACCTCGCCGACACGCTCTCGCTGCAGGCGATCGCCTCCGCGCTGCGCCGGCACCGCGACGCGCCGGTGCTCGTGGTGCTGGCGGCAACCCGCAGCACCCCGTTCCTCGGCGAAATCGCCGCCGAGACCGTACGCATCGAGGGGCTGGACGCGGCCGCGGTCGGTGAGCTCGCCTCGCTGCGCGGTCGGGTCCTGCACCCGTCGATGGCCGAGGTCCTCGCCCGCCACACGGCGGGCAGCCCGCGCGACGCGGTCGCGCTGCTCGACGAGCTGCCGCCGACCCGCTGGGCGCGGCCCGACACCCAGCTGCCCGCACCGGTCCACGTACGCGAGGAGGTCCGGCTCGCGCTCGCCGGCTGCGGTCCGGAGGATCGTGCGCTGGCGGAGGCCCTCGCCGTCCTCGGCGACGACGCCTCCCTGGGACAGGCCGCCACCCTGGCCGGCCTCGAGGATCCACTCTCCGCGGTCGACGCCCTGGTCACGGCCGGGCTCGTCGAGACCACCCGCGACCACCGCCCCCGATGGCGTACGCCGCTGGTCGGTGTCGCCGTGCTGGCGACGATGGGCGCTCGCCGGGCCGCCGATGCGCACCAGCGCGCCGCCGCGGTCGTGGACGACGAGGTCCGCCGGGCCCGGCACCTCGTCGCCGCCACCCCGCTGCCCGACGCCGAGCTCGCCGAGGAGGTCGCCCGGCTGGCCCAGCGGCGTGGCGACGAGGGCGCCTGGGCGGAGGCCGCGGCTCTCTACCGTGACTCCAGCCGGCTCACCGAGGACCCCGTGCGCCGCGACGATCGGCTGATCCGCTCCGTCGACGCCCTGGTCGCGGCGGGCGACGGCATGGGCGCCGCGGCGCTGGTCCCCATCGTCGAGAGCCTGCGCGAGACGCCGCTGCGCGACGCGGTGCTCGCCTATCTGGCGATCCTGCGCGGCCGCGCGACCGAGGCCGAGGTGCGGCTCAAGCGCGCCTGGGACATCGTCAACGCCGATCGGGAGCCGGAGACCGCCGCGCTGATCGCCACCCGGCACGTACTGCACTCGCTGGCGCTGTGCCGCGGTGACGAGCTGGTCACCTGGGCCGACCGGGCGATCTCGCTGGCGGGCCGCGACTCCGCGGCGGGCGTCGAGGCGGCCGCGATCCGCGGGCTCGGCCTGGCGATGGCCGGCCGGTTCGGGGACGCCCACGAGGCGTACGCCCTGGCCGCCCGCCGTGTCGGGCACAGCGCCCAGACCCAGCGGGTCACCATGGGCCGAGGCTGGCTCGACGTACTCGCCGACGAGCCCGACGAGGCCCGCAGTCGCCTGGAAGGGGTCACCGACCCACGGGTCCTCGGCGGCTCGACCCGGATCTCGATGTGGGCGCTGGCCTGGCTGGCACGGGTGCAGTTCCTGACCGGCGAGGGCGACGCCGCCCTGCAGACGGTCGCGGCCGGGCGGGCGCTGGCCGCCGAGTCCGGCATCGCCCTGGTCACCCCGCTGCTGGAGTGGACCGCCACCGAGACCCACCTGCTGCGCGGCAGCTGGGAGGACGCCGCTCGCACCGCCCGTGCCGCCGAGGTCGGGGCGCAGGGCTACGAGATCATGCGCGTGCCCGCACTCCTCGCCCGTGCCCACCTCGCCGAGGCCCGCAGCGACTTCCGTGCCGTCCTCCGCATCCTCGAGCCGCTCACCCAGGCCCCGGCCGGCAGCGCGCTGACCGAGCCGGCCATCTGGCCGTGGGCCGAGACGTACGCCGCCGCGCTGATCGCGGAGGGCCGGCTGGACGAGGCCGACGACTTCCTCCGCCCCCACGAGACCCGCGCCCGTGCGGAGCAGCACCGCTCCGCCCAGGCCAGGCTGGCCACCGCCCGGGGCCGCTGGCACGGTGCTCGTGGCGATCTCGCCGGGGTCCGCGACACCTTCGACCGTGCGCTCGAGCTGCTCGACGGGCTGCCGCTGCGCTACGAGCGCGCCCGCGTCACCTTCGCCTACGGGCAGGCGCTGCGGCGCGCCGGCCGCCGCCGCGACGCCGAGGCGCTGCTCTCCTCCGCGCGCGACCTGTGGGACGGCCTGGGAGCTTCGACCTACGTCGACGCCGCCCAGCGCGAGCTGCGCGCCGGGGGAGTGCGCGCGCCGCGCGGCCAGCGCGGGCCGGTGGACCTGACCCCGCAGGAGGAGACCGTCGCCGAGATGGTCGCCTCGGGGCTCTCCAACCGCGAGGTCGCCGCCCAGCTGTTCGTCTCGCCCAAGACCGTGCAGTACCACCTGACCCGCATCTACGCGAAGCTCGGCGTCCGCAGCCGGACCGAGCTCGCCGCGATGGCGGCCGAGCCGACGGAGGAGCCATGAGCACGCGTCTGGATGCCCGGGAAGCCCCGACCGGCCTGAGGCGCGACCTGGGTCGTCACGAGCTGGTCAACGGCTTCATCGGGTTCCTGTTCTCCTGCACCGGCCCGGTCGCGGTGATCCTCGCCGTCGGCCAGAGCGCCGGGCTCTCCGCGGGTGTCGTCGCCTCCTGGGTGAGCGCGGTCTTCTGCCTCAACGGGGTGCTGACGATCATCGCCTCGCGGTGGAGCCGGCAGCCGCTGGTCTACTTCTGGACCATCCCCGGCACCGTTGTCGTCGGCCAGGCGATGGCCGCCGGCACCACCTGGCCGGAGACGGTCGGCGGCTTCGTCATGGCGGCGCTGCTCCTGGTCGCGCTGGGCCTGACCCGGCAGGTCGACCGGGTCATGCACCTGCTGCCGATGCCGATCGTGATGGCGATGGTGGCCGGTGTCTTCCTCCGCTTCGGCACCGACCTGGTCCTCGCCGTCGACCGCGACCTGGCGATCGCCGGGCCGATGGTGGTCGCCTTCGTCGCGGTCAGCGCCGTGCCGCGGCTGGCGCGCTGGCTCCCGGCGGTGCTGGTCGCGCTCGCCGTCGGCGCGGTCGCGGTGGCCCTCGCCGACCGACCGGCCGTCGAGGTCTCCGGCCGCTGGCTGGTCGACCCGGTCTGGACGACACCCGTCTTCACCGGTTCCGCCTTCGTCGAGCTCACCATCCCGCTCCTGATCACGGTCCTGGTCGTCCAGAACGGCCAGGGCATGGCGGTCCTGAGGGCTGCCGGCCACGACCCGCGGATGAACCAGGTGACCGGCTGGTGCGGGGTCACCTCCCTGGTCGCGGCCCCGTTCGGCGGGGTGTCCACCTGCCTGGCCGGGCCGACCAACGCGCTGGTCACCGCCTCCGGCGAGCGACGGCGGCACTATGCCGCGGCGATCTGGTGCGGCGTACTCGCGATCGGGTTCGGCCTGCTCGCTCCCGGCATGGTGCGGGTCATCACCACCATGCCCGAGGCGTACGTCGCCGTGCTGGGCGGCCTGGCCATGCTCAAGCCGCTCCAGGGCGCCTTCCAGACCGCCTTCAGCGGGCCCTACGTCACCGGCGCGCTGGTCACCTTCCTGGTGACCGTCGCCGACATCACCGTCGTCAACATCGGCTCCGCCTTCTGGGGGCTGGTGGTCGGTGTCGCGGTCAGCGTGCTGCTCGACCATGACAGCCGAAAGAGCCGCAACCGCGAGGAGAACTCATGACTCTGACAGACACCTACCCCGACGCGACGATGCGCTACGGCGCCACCGCTCGTCAGGTCGCCGACGTCTTCGAGCCGGCCGAGGCGACCGACTCGCTGGTGCTGCTGCTCCACGGCGGGATGTGGCGCGACTCCGACCGGATGCGCACCTGGTCCGCGGGTCGGGCGCTGGCCGATGCGGGCCACCTGACCGCGACGGTGGAGTACCGGCACGGACCCGGCCAGTGGAGGCAGGCCTTCGAGGACGTCGAGACTGCGATCGAGTCGATCCAGCTCAGCGGCCGGGAGTGGACCATCCACAACGACGCACCCCGCCGGATCACCCTGGTCGGACACTCCTCCGGCGGCCAGCTCGCGCTGTGGGCCGCCTCCCGCCCGGGCACCCTGGTCACCGGCGTCGTCGCGCTGGCCCCCGCCGCCGCGCTGACCGCGATGAGCCAGGAGGGCCTCGGCGACGGCGCGGTCGAGGAGTTCCTCGGCGGCACCCCGGCCGAGACCCCCGAGGCGTACGCCGCCGCCGACCCGCTCGGCCTTGCCCCTCGCGTCCCCGTGCGGATCCTGCACGGCGCCGCCGACACCGTGATCCCGCTCGCGATCGCCGAGCGCTATGCGGCAGCACACCCCGGCGTACGTCTGGAGGTGGTCGACGGCGCCGACCACGCCGCCTGGGGCGACCCGACCTCGACCGCCTGGCCGCACCTGCTCACCGCGGTCAGCGACGTCTGACCCCGGCGGCGGGGTAGAGAGCCAGGATCAGGAGTACGCCGAGAACGGCTCCGACGAGCTGCGCGAGGACGAACGGCGCGACCGAGCCGGGCGCGATACCGGCGAACGTGTCGGAGAAGACCCGGCCGATGGTGACCGCCGGGTTGGCGAACGAGGTCGAGCTGGTGAACCAGTAGGCGGCGCCGATGTAGCCACCGACGGCCGGCGCCGCGAGCGCGCCGCGCCCGCTGCGTACGAGCGCGAAGATCAGGGCGACGAGGCCGGCGGTGGCGACGACCTCGGCCAGGAGATGACCTCCGGTGACACGGTCCTTCGCCGAGATCGTGACGGCGTCGAGGTCGAACATGAGGTTGGCCAGCACGGCGCCGCCGATCCCGCCGACGACCTGGGCGACCGTGTAGGCGCCGACCTCGGGGAGCGAGAGTCCTGTGCCCGCGCGCCGACCGAGGAACCAGTCGGCGAGCGAGACGACCGGGTTGAAGTGAGCCCCCGAGACCGGGCCGAACATCAGGATCAGCGCGGCCAGCCCGAAGACGGTCGCCATCGAGTTCTCCAGGAGCTGGAGCCCGGTGTCGTCGGGGGAGAGCTGCTGCGCGGCGATGCCGGATCCGACGACCACCGCGACGAGCAGCGCAGTGCCCATGAGCTCGGCGAGCAGGCGGCGTGGGAGGGATGAGTTCACTCGGGCATTCTTGACTTGGTGTGATTGCTCAGTCAATATTGAGTCAATGGAGGTTGAAAGACAGGCCGGGTTGGAACGTCGGGCCAGGATTCATGCGGCGCTCGGCGATCCGGTGCGGCTGCGCATCGTCGACCGCCTCCAGACAAGTGATGCCTCCCCCACAGAGCTCGCCGGGATGCTCAATGTCCCGTCGAACTTGTTTGCCCACCACGTCCAGGCGCTGGTGAGCGCAGGCGTCGTGTCCCGTCATCATTCCGAGGGCGACGGGAGACGCACGTACCTGCACCTCGAGCAGGACGCGCTCGAGAGCCTGGGCACCGCGTCCCCCGTGGCGGTGCCCAGGCGTGTCCTGTTCGTGTGCACGGGCAACTCGGCGCGATCCCATCTGGCCGCGGCGCTGTGGCGTCAGAACAGCGCGATCCCGGCCGTCTCGGCCGGCACCCATCCGGCCGATCGCATCAATCCGGGGACGGTCGACGCCGCTGCCCGCCACCACCTCGACCTCCCGGTCGTGGAGCCTCGTCAGATGGATGAGGTGCTCGATCCCGACGACCTGGTGATCACCGTGTGCGACCGCGCTCACGAGACACCGAAGGTTCCCGGCGCGCTGCACTGGTCGATCCCCGATCCGGTGGACAAGGGCCCCGAGGCCTTCGATGCCGCCTACACCCAGCTCGAGCACCGCATCAAGGCGCTTGCGTCCCGCTTCGACTCCTGAATCGCGTCCCCCACACTAGGAGATCTCTTGAAGAACGTGCTGTTCCTCTGCGTCGAGAACGCCGGCCGCTCACAGATGGCGCTCGGCTTCTTCCGGCACTACGCCGGTGAGCAGGCGATCGGCTGGTCCGGTGGTTCGGCACCGGCCGCCGCCGTCAACCCGGTCGCGGTCGAGGCCATGGCCGAGCTCGGCATCGACATCTCCGGGGAGTTCCCCAAGCCCTGGACCGACGAGGTCGTACGCAGCGCCGACGTCGTCATCACCATGGGCTGCGGCGACGCCTGCCCGTTCTACCCCGGCAAGCGCTACGAGGACTGGAAGGTCACCGACCCGAAGGGCGGCGGCATCGAGCACGTACGCGGCATCCGCGACGAGATCGAGCAGCGCGTCCTCGGTCTTCTCGATGAGCTCGGCGTCGAGAGGGACTCGTGACGCGGTCGGCATCGATGCCGAGGCTCGCCTCCACCTAGGTGACCCGGGACAGGGCGGCGTACATCAGGGCGGCGCCGACGATCGTGATGATGCTGAGGGCGGCGAACATCGCCGGATAGCCGCCGAGCGCGCTCGCCCCGACGGCCCCGGCGACGGGACCGAGGGCACCGGCCAGGCCGAGCGGTGCGGACAGGACGCCGTTGAGCGATGCGTACCGCTGCGGGCCCCAGACGTCGGTGACCAGGGTGGCCATGACCAGGGTGAACAGTCCACGACCGACGCCGGCGACGACCGAAAGGGCGAGCAGGGCGGCCGGGAGGCTGGGAGCGAGCGCGAGCAGGCCTGTCGGCACGGCGACCAGCATGATCACCAGGGTCGTCCGGCTGTGCAGCGTGACGCGTCGATCGAGGGCGGGGTAGAAGAGCCGGCCGAGCACCTGCCCGGCTCCGCCGATGCCGAGGATCCAGGCGGCGGTCTGGAGCGAGAGCCCGCGTGCGGTGAGCAGCGGGACGAGGCCGACGAGCGAGGCGTACATCGACAGCGTGACCAGCGTGCCCCCGGTCGCCACCAGGATGAAGCGGCCGCTGCGGAGCACCTCGCGGTCGGGCCGGTCGTGCGCGTCATCCGCGGACTCGTGCCAGGGGCGGGTGAGCACCCGGGCATGGAGCGGGAGGGCGGTGACGAGCAGGATCGCAGCGAGCACGACGTACGTCCACCGCCAGCCGATCACGGCGCTCAGCTGCGTCACCAGAGGCGCGAAGATCGTGCTCGCGAAGCCTGCCACCAGGGTCAGCGCAGTGATCGCCTGCAGCCTCTGCTCTCCGAACCAGTGGGTGATCGCGGCGAACGCGGGCGGGTAGAAGAGCCCGGAGGCGGCGGTGCCGGTCAGTGCCAGCGCGGCCAGGAACCATGGCAGTGAGGGCGCGGCCGCGATCCCGAGCAGGCCGATCGTGCCGAGCGCGGCTCCGGCCACCATCACCCCGCGCGGGCCACGGCGCTGGATCATCTGGCCGACCGGGATCGCGGCGAGGCCGTTGAGCAGGATGGCGACCGAGAAGCCTGCGGTCAGAACGGTGAGCGACCAGCCCTCCTGCTCGGCGATATCGGAGCTGAGAACGGTGAAGGCGTAGTACAGGGCGCCGTAGCTGACGGTGACGGTGACGCACAGGGCGATCAGGATGTGGCGTGGGGAGCCGG